>JAHFOM010000021.1:0-14239 GCA_023261685.1 Candidatus Moraniibacteriota bacterium
GTTGAGCGGATTCTCCGGAGTAGCATTGACGGTCACTTCCATATTGGTCGCCTGCCCCCCGCGCGTCGGATCGACGAGATTTCTTTCGATACACTCATTCAGATCAAAATCCGCTGTCGGAATGCTGACCGAATAGCCTTTGATGGATTTCGTATAGGCGCCCGTTCCGCTTGCCAGAGAAAGAGGGCAATCTTTCTTCGAAAAAGCCCACATAATCATATAGGATGAGTCGTCGTGCTTGGTGGGAATCATCGATGTGCCTTCAACCGCGACACCGACCTCATCCCCTGCCACGTAATTCCAGGTAAACGATGAGCGACCCAGTCCAACGATATTGGCTTCATCTTTGTTGCCATTGTCGGCGGTATCGGGATCATTGGGATCTGTTCCCCAAAATTCTTCTTCGCTCGTGCCGAAAGACCCATCACCACTTCTGGCAACCTCCGGGAAAAGATGGGTGCACTGCGGACTGGCTCCGGATGCCGTCGTAGTAGAGCAAGCAGTGAGCGCCGTGCCACAGGAATTCAGATCAGCCACGCAGCGCGCAGTTCCCACTTGGCAGGTGGGCGTACCAGCAGAGCAGGTGGGCGTACCGGAGACATAACAGGTATCGCTATCCGCGACGTCGAAAAAATTGGCACCGTTATTGTTGGCGCCGCTCGCGACCGTCCCTTCTCCGACCATACACTGTGGCGAGGTTCCTGACGGACAGGTGAACGAGCTGTCACTGGAATCGGCGAGTTCATAGTTGGTACCGGAATCCGGATCGTTGACATAACAATGATCAGGGGTATTGCTTTTGTTGGCACCGCCGAAGCGGGCGCGGTAGCCATCGTCATCCGCGGATGCTGCCGAGGGCGGTCCCTCATACCCATTCTGTGCCAAGATCCGCATCGCCTCGATTTTCCAATCCTCGATGGTAATGCGTCCATCATCATTGCGATCACAGGCTACCCGCACATCCTTGCTCGGTGAGTTGGTCCGATCGCAGCCGCTATGCTTCAGAGTCCACGTATAATAGAGAGATTCTTCGGTATTGGAAAAGTAGAGAGGGAAAGCTTTGGCGGTGATTTTTTGACCTTCTTTGGGATCGCTCGGACTGAAGAAGAGCGAGACCTCCGGAGCGGGTTTCTTGTTATCGGCGACATTGAGAAATTGACCCTGATCCTGAAGTGATCCGAGATTCAGGTTGTAGCGTCGTTCCAATTCAGATGCCACTTGTGATGGCGTTGGGATCTTGATCTTTACCCCGCTGAACAGACCGGCAGACGCGGGAGCGATATTCGCTACAAAAAGCTGGAAAATCAGCAGGGTAACGAGAGTTGTTTTTTGTATTTTGCGGAACAGCCTCATACTCAGTACTAACATCTAACGATAGATGAGAAAAAAAATATCGGTTAAGAAAAGGAATGTCCAGCTCGCTATGGATGAGTACCAGATCGACTGGGAGCGATAAGCGATAAGTCCCGCCAACGGACAGAAGATGAGCAGCGGTGCCACCGCCCAAGAAATATCCTGACTCAGGTATATGAGGGTGTAAAACAACACTGTCTGGATGATGATCCCCCACATCCCGAGCGTCTCCAACCACAAAAGTTGCACCAACCCGCGGAAGAATGTTTCGTAGAAAAGAACAGTAACCGTGAGCAACACCAACTCGTAGAGGATGAACCAAACGAAGCTCGTTTCGACGGAGAGCGGGAGCACATACTGCGCGGAAAAATCAGGAAATGCAAGCGCCAGTCCGATGACACTCGCCCCGGCTACCACCACGGACAAGATGCCCGTCAAGACACCGGCCGAGACACTACCCCTCTGCCAACCGATCTTGTTCAAGGACTCTCTCAGCACTATTTTACTATACAAAAGCGGAATAACCAAGAAAAAAACGACGCTGACGATGAAACTCTGAAACACCGGGCTGAGCGTGTCGCTCTCCGTAAAAAATCCGAGAAATCCCAGCGAGAAAAACACGAGTAATCCTGTGATGGTAAACCGCTGATTTTTTAGAAGTAGTGCAAGCATAGCAATATATCTTTTTAAGAAGCGCGATTATGCGTATTCATAGGGATCAGAAACTGGATTTTTTCCAGCTTCTTCTCTGGCCCTCTTGTAAGCTTTTCTCGCCAATTGATAGAGCACGATGACCATTGTGGTTTCGATCGGCAGGAAATTCAGTCCGAAAGCGACCATTTCGACCAGCCCGAACCCTATCGTTACCAAGCCGCGCGTCAACATCATATTCGATTTCGCGCCCTGAGAAGACCGGTCGAATAAAAAGAGCAACATCCAGATGAGAAACGTGAAACAGACTGTGACAACGAAGCCGATGCCCGGCAAAGATCCGATACCGACCAGATCGAGCAGATCCTTGAGGAGAGCGATCATTGCGACCCCGAGATAGAGGAACGCCGAGGGTTTTTCTCCGGTAAACTTCGCGTCCTTGGCGCTCTGCCCCTGCTGGTTTTTTATAGTGCCACGCCGAACATTTCTCGTTACCTGACGCGCCCTCTCTAAATCATTCTGAAGCGCCATACCTTATCTCTTATCACTTATCTCTTTTTTTCTTATTCATGATTCCTGATTCATAATTCGTAATTCACTTTTCTTTATACTCCGGAATCAAAGTCCGCTTTTGCTTGCTCTATTTCAAGTAACTGACGCGGGTCGGACGTGATGATCTGATCCTCACTGTACGAAGCGATGACTTTGATAGCGGCATGCTTGGACCCGGCGAAGAAAATCCCTTCTCCCACATTGCTCTCAAGCAGGAGAAACTTCTCATGATCGGTCAGATAAAATGTTTCCGCGACGAGATCAATCGACGACGGCGACTGGCGGAGCAAGAACTGCATCGAGGAGTTAGTGATGATCGGCTTGCCATAGCGCGACGCGGCGAAGTCACCGATGTCCTGCGTGATCGTCGTCAGTCCCGTATAGTATTTGCGGCAGCGCTTGGCGATGCCAAAAAGAAAGGCGGCGGCGTCTTCATTCTGCATCATCACCCAGGCTTCATCCACGACGATGATGCGCTTCTTCATATTGGTGCGCATCTCGTTCCAGATGAATTGGAGGATGATGTACATCGCGATCGGGCGCAGCTCCTCTTCGAGATCGCGGATATTGAACACGACGAGCTGATTATTCGTTTCCACATTGGTTTGCTTATTCAAAAACCCGCCGAAAATCCCCTCTGTGTAACGCTCAAGACGCGCCGAGAGCGACTCGGCTCCCTCCATATTCTGGAGCACCGCGTACAAGTCCGACATCGTCGGAAATGACGATGCGGTAAACAATGAAAAATCGCTCCGCTCCGTAATATCACGGATAGCATACGCCTCTCTGATTGCCCGATCGATGATAGAGTCTTCTTCCGGTGAAATAGCACCAAGCATCAGATGAAGAAGCCCGATCAGGTTGGCTATCGTATTGCGGAATATTCCCTCATTATCCTCATCATCATCGCCGCCGGTCTTTTTCGGCAGGTCAAAAGGATTGAGGTGAACATCGGAATTGAGCGATACTTTCAAGAACGTTCCTCCCACCGCTTCGCACAGATGCTTGTATTCATTTTCCGGATCGATGATGATGACGCTCGATCCGAACATCATCGAACGCAAGACTTCGAGTTTCACGGTGTAGCTTTTGCCGGCGCCGGATTTGGCGAACACCACCATATTGGCGTTTTCCATTTTGAAGCGGTCAAACAAGACGAGGCTATTGTTGTGACGATTGATACCGTAGAGGATGCCCTCGTTGGAAGAGAGATCAGAAGAAACAAAGGGAAATGTTGTCGAGAGTGGCTCGGTATTGAGGTTGTTCGCCACGTCCAGCACGTCGTTCGCCAAAGGACGAGTAGCGGCAAATCCATTGTCCATCCGCATCACCGCGGGCTTGGTATAGACAAGCTGGGCCTCGAGGATCGCTTCGACGGCTTGGCATTTCTGGTTGAGATCTTTCTCATCGCTGCCATAGAGCGTCATATACAACCCGAAGCGGAAGAATTTCTCGGTGCCCTGCTGCAGACGGTCGCGCAACCCCTCAATGTCTTCGAGCGCGGTCTCAAGCATCGGATCGCGGATCTTGCCGTCCTCGGACTCGATATGGATCTGCGATTGGACCTGTGTGGCGGACTTACGCAGGTTCTTCAATATTTCCGCGGTATCGATCGGATGCACATAGAGCGCGATATCCATCGCAAAATCGATGTTGATAATCGGAGAGAACCAGTTTGTCGAAAGATAGCGCGGATAGGTGATGACAAAATACGTGCGTGAAAGAACTTCGCCGATCTGCATCGTGTTGGGACCGAGCCTGATAGCCGGTGGTGCGATCAGATCACGAATGGTAGCAATACCTTTCTGATACAAGAGTTCGCTTTCGCTTGATTCTTTGTGCAAAAACGAAACAGCGGGAAACGAAGAAAGGAGCCCTTTTTTCTGATCAGTAGGCGCCGGTGATTCTTTTTCTTTGAAAGTGATTCCTGGAAGCATATAGAGTATAAAAACACAACTTACAAAGCACAGAAACCAAACAAAACACAGGCCTCAAAACACAAAATCTATACACATTATTTTTCCTTCGCTTTTACTATTATAGCTGATAATATGCTTCTTATAAACGAATCACTTTTTTTGCAAATTCTGTCGTTCTATTTTCTAAGTCGCGATACGGGTTTGCATTCTGAGTCATATGCCTTGGGTTTTGTTTGGTTTTTGTGTTATGGGCTTTGAGCTTTCCCTTACCTCAG
Source organism: Candidatus Moraniibacteriota bacterium (assembly GCA_023261685.1). Lineage (GTDB taxonomy): Bacteria > Patescibacteriota > Minisyncoccia > Moranbacterales > UBA1568 > UBA1568. The sequence continues at coordinate 4,751 of JAHFOM010000021.1, forward strand.
CGGTGCGAGTTCGATGCTGTCGACGTTCTTGATGATCGTCGCCGTGTAGAGGGAAGGATTGTAACTGTTGTAGAGCAATTCGATGATTTCTTCGGTATTAAGCTGGGTGACCCTGACACCGGTGCCCTCGAGCGCTCCAGCCACGTGACTCAAACGCTGGAGCAGCTGAGATTTGTACGTTTCAAAGAGCTCTCTATGCGCGAACGACGCCTCCTTGGTGCGAAAAATACCGAAGAGTTTGTCAATAAGGCCGCTCTGCTCATCCTCCACCGGAGAAAAAGGCACGACGACATAAAAATACTTCGACATAATGTTCGAAACTTCTGTCAAATTCTTGATGAACGACTTATATTCGGAAATCTGGAAACGCAAGAGCTCGTTTTGCTGCTGCTTTTCCTCATCCCGCAAGCGGTCGAGATACGGTTCGATATTGAAACGCCGCGAGCTGACCGCTATCTGAACGGGAAAATCGAGCGAATTGAGAAAATTCTGATACTGGCTGATGATCGCGTCCTGCTCCTGCGTTGATTTGAGGTCGAAGTTGAGAGAAGACACCAAAAGAATCGAGCGCAAAGCGCCTGACTTGAGAATGATGATGCCGTCGCGAATCTCATCGACATCCACATATTTCTGGGTGCTCGATGCATTGTCACTCTTGTTTTTCGGTTTGAGAAATTCCATGTTTTTATTACTTTTTTCTTTTAATCTTTTTTCTTCTTATTGTTGTTTCTCATACATGATACATACTACCTGATACATAATTCTTCATTCTAATTTTCCCCCCTGCTATCGAGTATCCGCGCTAATTCCTTCAATTTTTCCAGTTCTATCTGTTTCGATCCGGTAGTGAGAGGCGTACTTTGCTTTTCCGGTTCTTTCACTACAGGACGCGCTTTGACCGGGCGCTCCCACACGGAAACTTTCGGACGGAAAAGAAACAAGAGGAAGTAAAAGGCAAACGTCGTCATCGGAAAACCATTGGGACGATAAAAAGCAAAGAGAACAAAGAGCAGTATGGTCGGAATAGCGATGACGATGAACAGCGTCGTGTCGAAGAGATTGAAAAATGTCAGGAGCGCCGCTCCCATACCGATCATCCACAGAAGCTGTCTCCACGTCAGCGGACCGGCGATCTTGTCTTCAACGTCGATGAATTGTGGGACACTGAACATCATATCACTTTTTCTTTCCTAAACTAACCGGATGAATATGGAATGGATTGGGCTTGGGGGCTGGGGCTGGGGCTGGGGCTGGTGTCGGTACGGAATGAGAGGCTGGTTTTGGTGTTTGTGGCATTCTCACTGGCTCTACAGAAGCTGGTTGTTGTGTTTTCTCCTTTTCAGCAGGGAAGATGTGATTAGCAGAAAAACTGATAGCACCGGGTTCACCCGATACAGTCTTCGTCTGCTCCAGATTACTGAAATGCATACCGCGTCCCATCCGTAGCCCGCTTGCGGCGCCTTGCGTGGCAACAGTCCGATCAGGAATAAATTTTTTGGCGCGCTCATCACCCGCCCCATTGTCGACAAAAGCCGGGCCGCGCGTCATCTTCGCATTCGCTGGAAGAGCTCGCGGTTGATCCTGTCCACCGACTGTTACCCCACTGAAAACCGGAAACACTATTTCTTGGCGCTCCGTATCGATGGCGAGCGGAAAATCTTCTTCCACGGATTTGAGTATCAGCGAGAGACGCTCGCGTTCTTCGGCGGAAAGCCGTTTGCCATTCTCCGAACGAAAGAGGAACTGTCCGCGCTGGACGCTATCGTGGTGTCCCACACCGATGTCGTCCCGATAGTACTTGAGCCAATAAAGGAGCGACGGACGCACCGGCTCCGCTTGAGACTTCACCCGGATCCTTTCTTGCGTGATGAGCTGATTGCCGAGATTCTCGTACTTGGACAAGGCTTGGAGAAGAGGCATACTGGTGGTCACTGACTGTGGTTTTATTTCCTCCACTCTCTCTTCCTCTTCCGGTTTTGGCTGTATGGTGAGGATCTCCTTCTGGATAAATTCTACGATCGCCTTCGCCTGATTGGGATCCCCGCCACCCGTCACCGCAAGCATACTCCCGATCTTCGCCTCACACTCCGCCAATGACAATTCCCCGAAAAAAATCTTGCGTACATAGATAACAATATTCTCAAAAGCGCTTTCATCAAGATGAAAAACGTCTTCTAATTTCTTCAATTGACTAGGTAGCTCATTGGAAACAAGAATATTCTTCCGTTCTTGGGGCAAGGCTCTATACCGTTCCCATATATGAGTCAAGGCCTTGATGGTATCCGCCTCATCACTCCCTATGACCAACATAGGATAATAACGAACATCGACATTAGTCTGCGCGGTATCTGACATAAGAAAGTTTCTGTGCTTTTTGTATTATCACCCTATGGTTTTTTGGTGGCCTTTGCGAACTCTTCTTCGGCGATTTCTCTTGGCGTCTTATTCGTTCTCTTTCCAATCGATCCACCAAGCTCAATCCACACTTTCTGTACTTCCGGTTTGCCCTTTTCTACCGCCTTATCTATCGTTTTCTGAATACGCTGAGCGGAAACCTCCCCCTTGTTGATAGCTGATTTGTAGTATGCCATCAAGTCGGCACCGGTTGTTCCTTTATGCAGATCCGTTTGCTTGATCAAGTCTTCTGCATCCAAAGTAGCAATACGCTTCGCATATACCGCATCACGAGCTGTTTCACGGGTTGTTCCGGGAACATCATCCATCCTTGCCTGAATTTCATGATTCACACGTACATCCAACTTGCCCTCTTTCTTCAATTTAGTGGTGTAAGCTGAATAAGCCTCCTGCTTCGTCGAGTCGATTCCTCTCTCACTAGGATCCTTCGCATCCCTCAGTACCGTTCCAGTCTTCGGATCTCGGGCATAAAATGATCCCTGAATTGCTGCGTGCTGTTTATCCGTCAAATCTCCTACTGCACTGTCTTGAGCGCCATTCATTACCTTGGCAAGCATATCTCTGTCATGACCAGTGATTTTTGTCGCTGCCACAAGATCTTCAGCACTTGACAAGCCTTTGTCTCCAGCCAGATAGAGGGCTGCGCCGGCATCTCCTTTAGCCATTTTTTCACGAGCTTCTGAGTGGGCCATTCTATTTTTCTTGTATTCCTCCGCATCATCCAAAGCTTTCTTGTAACGAATGCGTTCGAGCTCACTCCGAGCACCTCCGCGTATCCCTTTAGCGGTACCAACGCCCACAATGCCTCCCTTAATCGCTGCTTCCGTAGAGCTCGGGCCTTTCCAAAACTTCGGTGTAAGGACTTGAAGGACTTTATTATTTTCAGCCCGTTGTTTGATACCACCACCCAAGCCGCGCCCGAGAGGATTATCATATGTTTTCTTCCCCACCCACTTGGCGAATTTTTCACCCTTGCCGGAAATCGTCGCCGCTCCAGCCAAACCCATTTTCTGTCCCAGACCAATAGCAAACCAAAGAATAACTATGGAAAAAGAAAACATTGCCATTGAAGCAATAAAAGTCGGTTCTGTGGAAGTATTGCCACTGATATGACTAAGACTTGTAAAAACATCGGCTTTACCCTTACCCATTGCAGAAAAAAATCGCGTAGCAACCAACAACATCAATGCCGCTGCCGGACCGAACAGTGCATATTTCCAAAAGTTCTTCCACCACATATCAGAATATTCTTTCAATCCGGGTATGATAAATGCCACGAACCCGACGGATGAAAATACAAGAAGAATCATAAAAGCAACTAAACGAATAATGAACTGTATTGCCAGAACAAAAAGCGTTACCGCAAAAACAAACATAAAAATAGTCGCCAACAAAAATCGCGCCACAGGGGTATTCGTCCATTCAATATCTCCTCCCCATTCCGATCCAGGAAGTAAAATGGTTTTCATTTCAGTAATAGAAAGCGCGCTACCGAAAATATGCTCTGCCGGATCAGTTCCACTTATTTGATTGAAGAAAAAGTACATTGGCACATTGGTAACATCAATGAGTGCGCGCGTAATGGGGTAGCTGAAATTCACGAACAGCGCCGCCAACACCAGAGTCAGAATAGCTTTCTTAAAGTTTTTTTGGATCTGGAAAACAGTGGTAAACGCGATGTAGAGCAGGGCAAAAATGAAAAATACGTTGAAGAAGTCCCTGATAAACTGCCACAAATTGTAGATATTTGGCTGGTTCAGCAACCCGGCATCACCGGAAATATTTTCTGGCTTGATAACCCATTCGAGAAGGGTCAGTCCAGCGGATGCAAACCACCCAAAAACAACAAAAATACCATATATAGGAGCTTTAATAATAATAGCAAACCAACCAGAAAAACCACCTCCTTCTTGGGTATTTACAATGGACGTCTCTTGCTCAATAGAACTCGCAGTATCACTTGCTGCGGCGACCAATCCGGGATCAAAAAACAAAAACCCGCTTCCCACGACGAAAAAAGCGAAAAAAAACACGAGAAAATTTTTCTTTTTATTTGTATTCAAAAAGCGCATAGGAGATGTAACCGCCCCTCTTCAATGAAAACCATTACGTATCACTACTATACCACAAATTTTGCCAAGAAAAAACAGCCCGAGACATATTGTTCAAGCTGTCACCATATTCTCCAAATCCATCATCATTCCCCTACGCTGAATTTTTGCAATACTGACCGGATGCGCTCATCATCGACGGCGCGTCCGGAGCGAAAGGCTACCGCTTCCGAATAATCAATATCCGCATAGTATGCCAGCGCGGCGCGAAACACCTTCTCGTTGAACTCATTGCCGAACATCGCCTGTGCCCGCTCGACCACCTCGCGGAGCATATGATGATCCGAAAAAACAAAGTACAGATCAACATAATCCTTCCATTTTGACCGCCTGCCTAAAGCGTAGGCTTTCATAGCTGAAAGCGTCAGAATATCCGGCAGTCCTACAATATCATCAAGCTTGACAGTAGATTCAAATGGAAAAGGATAGTGAAGACAGGTCACCTTCACGCCTTTAACCAAGACCGTGTATTCGTCTTCATTTTTCACGAGCACGGAAAAATTCTTATCAGCTTCGGCAAATTTCTTGCGAAGCGCCCCGATATTAAGTTCATCTTGAGTGAATAAGTCAAAGTCGATAGATTCACGGTGCCCTATATGGAGCGCGAGCGCCGTCCCTCCGCACAGCGAAAATCGCGATCCCAGATTCTTGATAAGAGGAAGGAGCGCTTGTTGAGCCGGGGAAAGAATTTCTTTATGCAGCATAGCGGTTGAAATAGAGCTGAAAGAGATTCTTTATTTCCGGACGATAGTTCGTGCGGTTTTTAGTAGTTTGGGCAGAGAAAATTTCCGCCATCCGCTTGACACCAAGAATACCCACTAATTCTTGAAAATCCGTCCAATTACCATAATTGAGTGTATGTTCAACAAGAGACTCTTCCGAAAGATTCTGGAGATCTCGCACATACCACACGAGGTGCGGTCGAGACCGGATAAATTGGCGGATAGTATCAGTATGAACCATATTTAGTTTCTTTGAATTTCTTTTAATTTCTTTTAGTATAGCATAAATATGGCTTTACTGCAAGAAAAAAACAGCCCGAGACACATTAGCCCGAGCCGTCATCATATCTTCCAAATCCTCCATCACTCATCCTACATCATACATCCCTCATCCTGCATCTCAGTATATGTACCCTTTGATCACCCGGCTCGATGTCGAAAGAACGCGCCGGTCGGTCTTGCCCCAGCCGACGTAGTTCATTTCACTCACGGTGATAGTGCCGCCGCTCACTTTTTCGACGAGCGCCACGTGCCCATAGAAACGGTTTTCCGTCGTCACGACGATCGCACCGACTGCTGGCGTGCGCCCCGTCCTATATCCGAGCGCTTTCGCCTGATAGAGCCACGTACCGGCATTGCCACCCCATGGGACATAGCGTTTCTGCGCCACATACCACGTACAATATCCATAGGGGAATCGGTGACCGACACCGGCCTTTCCCTCGAGCTTACGAAAGCCGGAGGAGATATCGGTGGCAGTGCCACCGGCGGGAGTGGCGTACTGACGGCGTTCCAACGTATTGCCCGAAGCCGTGGCGGATCCAGCGGACACCGGTTCTTCTTTATATCCGCCCGGAATAATGATTGCATCGCCGACTTTGACTTCACCATTGGCGGGAAGCGTGTTGAAGGCGATGATCTTTTCTTTTTCCGCCTTAAACTTCGTCGCGATACTCTCTATGGTATCACCTGATTTGACAGTGTAAGAAAGTCCGGCGACGGGCAGGATGAATATCTGATCGCCCGGCTTGATCTGATCGACATTATCCAAATCATTCGCCCAAAGAATCGTATTGATGGTGATGCCATTCGCAGTCGCGATACCGCCGACCGTATCCCCCGATACGACCGTATATATCTTCACGCCACCATCTTCTTCGGGATCACGGGTGATGGCGCTCGTCTCGGTAGAAAGCATCACTTGGTTCTGCAGCGCGAGACTGCTGATGTCAAGCAGAGAGGTACCATCTTTTTGCTCTGGATCGACTCTATTTGATGCGCTCGCCAGTGGCACCAGCGAAAGATTGTCTTCTTTATTGGTCTGGGCGGCGATACGATGTTTGGCTGAGAAGGACTCTTCGCTGGCTGTCGCGCCGCTCACATAGCCCAAGAGCAGACTTTCAGAATCTTTGCCGTGCGTAAGATTGCTTGCGGAGACCAGAAGCGCGCTGGAAGCCACGATAGAAAAAGCCGAGTAGTTACGGAAAACACGCACGACTCGGTAGCCGGAGATCTCTTTGATAAATTGAAGAAAACGCGTCTGAAGATGATGAATACGAGTATGAGCATCTTTCAGACGGTTGGAAACATTGATTCTTTCTTCTGCTTCAGAGGTACCAAAAAATACCGACTGAAGACGTTTCTGGACCATCTTGAAACAAGTCCTGAAGAAAGAGATGGAAGATTGAATAGAAATACTCAGCCCGCGCCTTTCGATTGATAGAGACCCTAGAAACACTCGATCCGGAAAACCAGAAGAGAAGCGTCCATCAGGAATATATCCTAATTTTTACAAAGGTCAGTGTAGCCTGCCAATTACTTTCCGTCAATCAAAAAATTGTTCTATACTCTCTTTTTTGGCTTATTAAAAGCATTTCTTCTGTGGACAACCTTAACAGGGATGAGGGTGTAGGGGATAGGACAGAGTACATTCACATTCTTTGAAATTTTCTTGCCTACACCCTAATACCTGTACCCCGAACCCTGTTCCTATGTTACAATCCCAATGTCGCATAACTGAAAAGCAACATTCTTCCTCAAAATATGGATGAAACAATAAAACCAAAATCGCTGAGTCCTCTCGAAGAGCAGGCCAAACGCTTTCTCGAACACCTTGAGATTGAGATGAACCGTTCCCTCCGGACTATCGAGAGCTACGGGCGGGCGCTGAATGCTTTTTTCGTTTGGGGCAGACTCAATACGCCGACAGATATCACCGCCGAGCGGGTGCGCGAGTACCGGCTCTACCTCAACCGCAAACCCAATGGTCGAGGTGATACTTTGAAGAAAAATACTCAGGCCTATCAGGCGATCGTCCTCCGAACATTTCTCAAATACCTCGCCAAACAAGACGTGAAGACTCTCGCTGCCGAAAAAATAGAGGTCGGCAAAACCCCTGACCGTCAGGTAGACTTCCTCGAATTTGAGGAAGTGGAACGACTCATAACATCAGCAGGGGGAAACGACATCAAACAACTCCGTGACAGAGCCATATTGGAACTCCTCTTTTCTTCAGGGCTACGCGTTTCGGAACTCGTCTCGCTCGATCGCGACCACCTTAATCTCGACAAAGAAGAATTCAGTATCCGGGGCAAAGGTAGCAAACTGCGCATCGTCTTTATCTCCCCCGCTGCCAAAACCGCGCTCAGCAACTATCTCGGCAAACGGACTGATATCGATCCAGCACTCTTCGTCGCCTCCGCTAAAAAAGGTTTCGTGAATAAAAAGAATGCGAAACGTGATACGTTGCGCCTCACCCCGCGCAGTGTCCAGCGCCTCGTCAAACACTATGCCAAGAAAGCCGGTATCATCAAAGACGTGCATCCGCATACGCTCCGTCACAGCTTCGCCACCGATCTTCTCCAAAACGGTGCTGATATCCGAAGCGTCCAGTCGATGCTCGGGCACGCGTCCATCACCACGACGCAAATCTACACCCACATCACCGACGAACGCCTGAAAGAAATCCACAAATCCTTCCACGGGAAGAGGAAGAAGAAGCCAAGCAACAGCTAACAGTCAGCAGCGAACAAAAAAACAAACTCAAACGAGCTTGTTTTTTAATCAATAATTTTTCCAGTTTTTGTCTTTTGTTGACTGTTAGTTGTTAGCTGTTTACTGTTTCTTCAAAGGTGCCACGCCGAGCATCATTTTTTTCACTCCGGAACGCTTGAACGCGATAGTGGCGAGCGTGCCCGCAACAGAGATGATCAGCCCCGAGCCGAACTGCGGGTGTTCCACCGTATCGCCCGGACGGACGTCATCAGCGGTCAGTGGTTTTTCGTATCCACTCTTGTCTTTATTTTTTTCTTGCGAGACATTCTCGACGGTCGCCGCGAAATCATTCCGCTTTTTTACCGCTGTCGGAAAACGATGAAAGGTTTTCTGGAAATGACGCTTGCCGAGCATCCCAGATGCGACCCGCTCGGCTTCCTCCACCAGATGTTCCGGAATCTCCTGCAAGAAGCGCGACGGCGGATTGGCCTGCGTCGCCCCATAAAGCATCCGCTGCTCCGCGAAAAGCAGGTGCACTTTTTCTTTGGCGCGTGTCAGTCCGACATACATCAGCCGGCGTTCTTCTTCCATTTCCGCCGGCGACAAGTGGCTACGTGAATGCGGGAATATGCCTTCTTCCAGACCGAGAATAAACACGTGCGGAAATTCCAGTCCCTTGGAGCTGTGGATCGTCATCACATTGACCACATCGCCTTCGTTTTTCAGCTCATCCGTATCCGAGGACAATGCCACTTCTTCGAGGAAACGATGCAGCGCCTCATCCAAAGACATATCGCTGTATTTCTGCGCAACCGACAATAATTCCCGCACGTTTTCCTGACGTGTCTCCCCTTCCGTCGTTCCATCGGACAGACTATCGAGATAACCGCTTCTCTGAACGACCGCATTCAAAAGCTCTGGAAATTTCAAATCAGCACGGGCATCCATCTCCGAACGCAGACGCAGAAATATATCTACAAAATCCCGGATGCCCTTGATTTTCGGTTCGCGCAGTCCGCTGTCTTCTGGAGTGAGCTGATAGCCCGCGTCAAACAAATTCAAACTCTTGGCTCTCGCACATTGGATCCATTTGTCGAGCGTCGCTCGCCCCAGCCCGCGCGTCGGCTCATTGATGATGCGTTCGAGCGCGAGGGTATCACGCGGGTTTTCAAGGAGTCTCACATAAGCGATGACGTCTTTGATTTCTTTGCGCTGATAAAAATTCAGTCCGCCCACGATGCGATACG
>JAHFOM010000021.1:14249-15611 GCA_023261685.1 Candidatus Moraniibacteriota bacterium
ATAGAGTACCGCGAAATGACTGAACGGACGTCCATTCCCCTGTTCTCTCCCGATCGTTTCCGCGACATAGCGCGCCTCGGCTTCTTCGTCTTCGGCCGGGACCAGCGTGATGAGCTCTCCTGTGGCTATATCCGTCCAGAGTTTTTTATGGCGCTGATGGATGTTTTTTTCAATGATGCCCGTCGCCGCGTCGAGAATGATCTGCGTGGAGCGATAGTTACGATCGAGCGTGATGACGACGGCTTTGGGATAATCCTTTTCAAAATTCAAGATGTTTCGGATGTCCGCCTGACGCCAGCCGTAGATGGACTGGTAATCATCGCCGATGACAAACAGATTATGATGCTGCTTGGCAAGCAAATGTACCAGCAAATACTGCGGGTAGTTGGTGTCCTGATATTCGTCCACCATTACGTAGCGGAAGATTTTCTGGTATTTCTCGAGGACTGCCGGATGCTCTTGAAAGAGCTTCACCGTCAGCATAATCAGGTCATCAAAATCGAGTGCGTTTTGCGCGCGGAGCGTCTCTTGATACTTCGTGTACACTTTCGCTATGATTTCCTCATAATAACTGCCCGCTTCCAAAGTGAATTGTTCCGCGTCGATAAAAGCATTTTTGGCGCGCGAGATGGCGTCCATAATGGCACGCGGTTTCATCTGGTCCGGATTGATTTCCAATTCCTTCATCGATTTTTTGACGATCGACTCCTGATCCTGACTGTCCAAAATATTGAAGCGCTTCTCATAGCCGAGCACCTCTATTTCTCTCCGCAGGATACGGCAGCAGATATTGTGAAACGTGCCGATGTACTGGGGGAGCACCGGCGATCTGTGTCCGGTCGTCTCACCCTCCGAAAACAATTTGCCGATACGCTCGCGCATCTCTTCTGCAGCCTTGTTGGTGAATGTCACCGCGAGAATATTCTCAGGCACCACTTTTTTCTCGTGGATGAGGTAGGCGATGCGATGCGTCAAGGTTTTCGTCTTGCCCGACCCCGCCCCGGCCAATATCAACACCGGTCCTTCTGTCTGAAGTACCGCCCGCAACTGCTCCGGATTCAACCCCTTTTCCCAAAAATACATAAAAAGTCTTTTCTAATAGAACTGTAGTATTCTATCATAGTATTTGTTTTGACTCTGTACCCTTACTGCTACTGTGCTAAAATAACCATATTATGATAAGACACTTTCTCACCCGTACCATCAAATCAATCGAAAGCGCCTCGCTGACCTTGGCGTCTTTTGTCGCGGCTTTTTTCGCTTTGATTATTGTGCGGCTGCTCGTGGAGAATACGCTCGGGCGGTTTACTGAACACAGTTTTTTCTATTTCTTCTTTGAATTCACGCATACATTCCTGTTCT
>JAHFOM010000022.1 GCA_023261685.1 Candidatus Moraniibacteriota bacterium
TCAGCATCGCTACCGGCTGGAAAAACCTGACCAACCATCCGATCCGCGAAGACTTTTTCATCCAACCGAAGCAGGAAGCCAGACTGACGCGCGCCGATGCCCTCTTCACCCTGCCCAATCAGAAGAGCAAGATCGAGCTGCGTGCCCCAGATGGAAAAGTGTTGCAAAAAATAAAATACCAGCTGGAGAAATCAATCACCGAAGAAAGCATCTATCAAAAAGAGAAAGGCAAACGCTGGACGTGGCAAACAGAACACATAACAATCAACAGTCAACAGACAACAAAGAAAGACTCTCTTCCGACTGATCCCGAGACGGATCAAGAGGAGATGCTCCCCGAAACAGAAACAGTGACAGAACAAGCAGTCATCCCTATGGAGGAAACTCCGAAACAAAAAGACCTCGGGATCAATATTTCGCGTTCCAAAGATACCGATGAAAAACTTCTGCGGCTGTTGAGCACTGGCACGCACGTACAGATCCCAGACTCCATTCCGCTCAACCTCGATGCCGTTCCTAGAGAACCCTCACCCGCTCTCCCACAAGAGCACTATGCCGTCTCATTTACCAAAGCATCCCTCTCCGAAATCAATGCGACATTGAATCAATGGATGGATACCCTTCAGTAAACCCGCCCGCTGACTTCCCGCATATCTCCTATTTCTTACACTCCATTTTGAAGTGCAAGAGTTCAGCCACCAAAAGAATTTTTTGGCTCTCGTTTCACACTGTGTGAAGAAGGCCTCTCGGCTCGAAAAAAGAAGCTGCTCCGCCATTGATTGGGGGCGACTTTTTTCGTTCAGCCGAGAGGTCCTGATGAGTGGTGAAATGGAGACAAAAAACTACTTTTGATGGCTGGACTAAGGTGAGTACAGGGGCACTTCAGATGAGGGTTGAGGGATTTTACCCTTGACTTTTTTTCTAAAAAGGTGTATAATGGAACTTACCGTTACTTAAAAATCACAAGCTCAACCAGGCTTATACCAAGCCTAACCACCCCAACCAGGAGAAAAATAATGCGGGCAATTCTACTCTCCCTAGCACTGATGCTTTGCGTACAGACCGTCACCCACGCTGAGACAACGGCTTCACAATCACATATACATGATTGTGCGGGAATTTTATCAGCCGATGACAAGGATTGGGTCGAAAAAGACCTCAACAGCTATGGCGATGAGACAGGAATTCAAATCTTTCTAGTCGCCCGATCACTGAAAAATGAGGTCTGCGATGAGAAGCAGGAGGAGCTGAAGAAAAAACTATCCAACACTGCTCTCATCACATTGATGTCTGACTCAAACAAACACTGGATCGAAGTGACAGTAACGCCAGATCTCATCCAACGTTTCGGACTAACACACATCACGATTGATCTTAATCAAGGTGAGAAAAATTTTTTGCAGACTGGCGGCAAAGCGCTCATCAGTGCGTCGGATCTCGTGAGAAACCACTTCGCCTATATGGATTATATGGATGATGATCCCTACGAAAGCGATGTCACCGCTCCGCTCGAGGGAACAGCTCCTATTGAGCCCTCCGATATCCCGCCAGATGAAGGGGATGGACCGGAACAATCCGACACTGCAGAACCCTTTCGACGAGAAGGTCAGCCCATCTAAGGACTGACTCCTCTAAACTTTGAAGCTCCCGAGACGATGATACATCGCCGGGAGTTTTTCTTTTTTCTGAGAACAGGTGAAAATCCCTCAGGAGGCGGGTAAAAATCCCCGTCCGCCTCCGGAGGGGAATCCTCAACATCTGAGCGGGTACCGGGAATCGAACCCGGCGCTTAACCTTGGGAAGGTCACGTATTACCACTATACTATACCCGCACGCTCCAAATGAAACCATTGTAACCCATCTTTTCTTTGATTGTCTAGCCGGATATAAAAGTCAGTACACTAGCTGGAGGCGACCATGCCTGTCTGCCGATAGGCAAGCTTTTCAAATACTCATTCTCCTGATACACTGAGAAAAGTGTTTCATACTTTATTTGCACCCTATGCACACTTTTCTTACGAAGAAATGGCTTCTTATCGTTGTCGCGGTATTACTCGTCCTTGGCGGAGGGACGTATCTCTTTTTCTACGCCAAAGAACATAAGGCTGAGTTTGCCGCCAGCTCTTTCAATATTTTTCAAAAAGTCTCCCGGCTCCTCCCCCTCGCCCCGGATACCAAAAAGGAGATTGAGGTGGTCAATACGCTCGTCAGCGCACTGACCGAAAAAAATGATCAGACAAAAGTGTTTCTTGTCCTGTTGCAAAACAGCGATGAGCTCCGTCCGGGCGGAGGTTTCCTCGGGCAGTATGCCATCATCAAGGTCAAAAACGGCGAAGTGCTTTCCAGTTTTGTCGAAGATGCCAACCTCTTGGATCAGCGCATCGTAGCGAAGATCACCCCGCCCTATCCGTTCTTCCGAAAGATGCAGCTCAAAAAATGGAAGCTCCGCGATTCCAATTTTTCTCCAGACTTTCCGACCAATGCCGAAAAGGCCGAGTACTTTTACCGTCTCGCTGGAGGACGGGAAAAATTTGACGCGGTAATCGGGGTCAATTCACTGACATTCAATCGCATCCTAGAAATCACCGGGCCGATTCAGATAGCCGGCGACTCCAATGTCTATACGAGTGCCGATGGTGCCCAAAAACTGGAGGAGCGTGTGGAAAAGGCCTACCTTGGCGAAGACGTCCCGGCGGAATTGAAACAAAATCGCAAGCAGATAATGAAAAGACTGGCAGCGGAGATTATTGCCCGCGCCTTTACGATCAGCAATATCCCCCGCCTTGCGGAATTTGCTCAAACGGAGATGCGCAACAAAGACGTGATGCTGTATTTCAAAGATCCCACTCTCCAATCACTCGTCGAGAGCGTTCACTGGGATGGCAGCGTCACGGAGGACTGGCAGGGTGATTATCTGATGCTCGTCGACGCCAATATGGGCGCGCTCAAAACAGACTTCTATATCAAACGTACGCTCGATTATACGGTGGACTTCACCGGCGAGAAACCTCTCAGTACCGCCGTCTACACCTACAGCAACACCGCTCCCTACGGTAACTGGCGAACCAGCGATTATCACACCTACCTGCGTGCATACGTACCCAAAGGTTCCAAGTTCCTCGAGCGCTTTATGATTAATGCCGTCATTACCAACGAAGATTTCAACAAAACCTACTTCGGCGGATTCGTCGATGTGGAAATCGGTCAGAGCGATGTCCATACCACGCTCAAGTACGAGCTTCCCGACACCATCACCCCCGAGAACTACCGCCTCCTCATCCAGAAACAATCCGGTGTCGGCACGATTCCCGTCACCGTCCACCTGAAGACCAAAGACAAAGAATACACGGAGAGTGCCGACCTGCTCAAGGATCTCAACTTTTCCATCCAAACGGTAGATGAGAAAAAGTAAGTCCCCCTCCTTTCAATTGTCATTTTCTTGAAAAAACAGTATCCTCAAACTATTCAATACCCTTATGCCTTCTCACCCACAGAGTGTACAGAGCGATTCAGAATCTCTTCTCCCCAACGACCATCGGCGTCTTGGTCAGGAACTTGATTTATTTACCTTTTCTGACCTTGTCGGCTCCGGACTGCCCCTATGGACCCCACGCGGGACTCTGATACGCAATCTTCTCGACGACTATGTGTGGCAACTTCGCAAACAACACGGTTTTGAACGTGTAGAAATTCCACACATCACGAAGAAAGATTTGTACGAAAAAAGTGGTCATTGGGACAAATTCAAGGATGAGCTCTTTCGCATCACTACTCGTGAAGGGCATGAATTTGCTATGAAGCCAATGAATTGTCCTCATCATACTCAGATCTACGCACGCAAACCATGGAGCTACCGTGAACTCCCCCAGCGCTATGCCAACACAACTATGTGCTATCGCGATGAACAGTCTGGGGAATTGAATGGGCTTGCCCGCGTCCGCGCCATTACCCAAGATGATGCTCATATTTTTTGTCGCCGAAGTCAGATAGAGGAAGAGATTCTCAAAGTCTGGGAGATTGTCGGTGTCTTCTACGCAACTTTTGGATTTACGGAACTCAAAGTACGTTTTTCTCGTCATGATCCAGAACGCTTCGAACAATATCTTGGAACAAAGGAAATATGGAAAGATGCCGAGGATCAAATAGATCGTATTCTTAAACAAAAGGGGGTTAATTATATTGACGGCCTAGGGGAGGCGGCGCTGTATGGTCCGAAGATTGATTTTATGGCTACCGACTCTCTTGGTCGTGAATGGCAAGTAGCGACCATTCAACTTGATCTCAACCTTCCGGAACGTTTTGAACTTGTCTGTGTCAACGAAAAAGGAGAAAAGGAGCGTATTGCTATGATCCATTGCGCTATCATGGGATCACTCGAACGCTTCATGAGTGTCCTCATCGAACACTATGCTGGGGCGTTTCCTGTCTGGCTCGCACCCGTGCAGGCAGTCGTCCTCCCGATCGGCGAGGGGCACCGCGCATTCGCCGAAGAAATAACAGAAATGCTCCGAGCGAATAATATCCGGGTCGAAATCGATGCGGATGATGCCTCCCTCGGCAAACGTATCCGTACCGCTAAAATACAGAAGGTCCCTTATCTCATCATCATCGGAGACAAGGAAGTCGAGGCACAGAGCGTGACCATCGAACAGCGGGAAGTCGGGTCGCTCGGCATACAAACAGTAGAACAGACGCTCGCAATTATCAATACCGCCATCATCTCCAAAGACTAGCGGTGTCCTTCTCGGAAATTCTGACCGACGAGCATTACGCATCTACTAATGCTCTTTTTTTGTTTTGTTTCTGGAGAAAATGTCCTCCGTGCAGATGCCGCTGATAGAGATACTTCATCGCTTCGGTCGCTCCGAAATACCCGACTGCAAGAGCTACTATAACCCACAAAAACGAACTATCAGGATTGATAAAATGGAAGACACTGGCTCCGAACGGAGTAAAAGGAAGAATGATGGCACTGACCAGCGCGACAAGTGAAAGGGCCATCAAGAGAGAAGACGGTCGGCGCGCCCGAAAAAAAGCGAATTTCGTCCGCAGAGAAAAAATCAGCACTACCTCCGTAATAACGCTCAAGACGAACCAAGCCGTCTGCAGCGTCTCCGGTGATACTTTGGCGAAGATGCCGAACAGCATAAAGTCGAACAAAGAACTGACGCCACCGAGCAGGATAGCAACCAAAACAACACCGTGCACCTGATAATTTTTCGGCTGTTCCATATCCTCCCCATCGACCGTATCAGTGGCGATGGCGATCATCGGAAAATCCGACAAAAGATTCAGGAGCAAGATCTGAATCGGCAACAGCGGAATAAACGGCAGGAAGAGCGATGCCAAAGCCACTGAATAAAAATTGCCGAAATTCGACGTAAGGGTAATCTTCAGGTATTTGAGAATATTGGCAAAAATAGTGCGTCCTTCCTTGATACCGTCAATGATGGTGTCCAAACTTTTCCTGAGCAAAATGATATCCGCAGCGTCCCGAGCTATATCGGTGGCTCCCTCCACCACGAGACCGACATCGGCGATTTTGAGCGCCGGCGTATCGTTGATGCCTTCGCCCAAAAACCCCACCCGGTACTGTTCCTGCAGAATCTTGATGATCTCGTACTTCTCGCGTGGAGCGATCCTCGCGAACACAGAGCTGGTAAAGACAGCCTGACGACGCTGTGCATACGACATCTCCATCAACTGCTTGCCCGTTATGGTGTCTTCCGGACGCGTGAGCAAACCGACCGCATACCCGACGGCTCCCGCTACCTCCTTGCTGTCACCGGTCAGTATTTTTACCTGCACATTGAGCGCGTGCGCCTTTTCAAGCGTTTCTCTCGCTGTTTTTTTGAGCGGATCCACAAAAGAGATCAGTCCGACAAACTCCAAATGCCGTTCTTCATACGAAGTGCACTGACGACCCTTTGCCAACGGCTTGCGAGCGACCGCCAAGACGCGCTCTCCTTGCCGCCCCATTTCCGCCATCCACTGCATCAGATTTTTTACCGTATAGACATCGAGGTTATTTGAAAGATGAAGAATTTCTTCCGGTGCACCCCGCACGACAAGTTCCCGCTTCCCTCCTGCCACTTCCAAAAGCACGCTGTTACGACGACGTTCAGGGTCGAATGGAATACTATCCAACCTCCGTACTTTCTGGACGGCTTCGCGTTCTGCGACAGAGAGTTTCTGCCACAATGCCAGGTCAAAAGCGTCGTGGAGCTTGCCACGGTCATCAGGAACCGCCAGTGCTGCGGCAAAAGCCAGACGCAAACATTCATCCTTATCCTCGGCTTTCACTTGACTAACCGTCAGTGTATTTTCTGTCAGCGTCCCTGTCTTATCCGTGCACAAGACCTCGATACTCCCCAGATCTTCTATAGCCGACAAACGCTTCACAATCACTTTCTTCTGCGTGAGACGGAGTGATCCGCGCGACAAAGCGACGGTCACGATAACCGGCAAAGCCTCAGGAACGACCGACACCGCCAATGCTAAAGAAAAAACCAGCAGCTCAGCAGTATCGATGGCGTTGCCTTTAATCAATATATTCGCGACAAAAACCAAAGCGAGGGTCAAAACCACCAACTTGAGGATAAAACGACTGAACTCGACAATGCCTTTTTCAAACTCCGTTTTGTGCTCGCTCTCTCCCACCAAAGACGCTATATCGCCGAGCGCCGTTTCTTTGCCGGTCGCGAAAACAACCGCCTCTCCGCGCCCAGCCGTCACCGCCGTCCCGGTAAAGCCAATATTCTGCGCCTCATACATCTCTGCCGGAGGCACTGCCAGTGTCGCGGCTGTTTTCTCTACCGCTGCCGATTCGCCGGTGATCAGACTCTCATCGATCACCAGTCCCTCCGCAAGAATAAACCGCATATCAGCCGGCAGACGATCGCCCGCCTCCACCAGCACGATGTCTCCCAGTACCACCTCCTTGCTTTCAACCACCGTCACCTTGCCGCCGCGACGCACACGCGTATGGACGACCAGATACCGCTTGAGCAAACGGATGGATCGCTCGGAATGATACTCCTGATAGGTTTCCAATCCGACATTGATGGCGATGAACAGGAGAATCAGCAAGGCTTCCAGATGATCGCCTAAAAAATATGACACGCCCGATGCCAGAAGCAGCAAATACAGAAAAGACGATCGCGCGCGCCGCTTGATCATCTTGAAGAGAGAGAAAGACTCTTCCTCGAAACCATTGTCTCCCTGCGTCCGCAGACGTTCCTTTGCTAGTGCCCGGGACAATCCCGCATTCGTACTCTGCAATTCGGCGAACACCTGAGCGACATCTTCTGACGCAAACTTTTTCCACACCATACCCGGTCAGTAGAACTTCGACAGTTTTCCTAAAAACCGTGAGAGTCCCAACAATTTAGTATTTATTTTTATAGTGTTTCTGCCTGTATCTCATTTCCCATAGAGACTTGGTCGAAGTTTCACTGCCGGGCATATATGTTTGTCTTGTTTTTCCCTCCCTACTTCTCCGCCAAATGCCGCGCCAATGCCAGCAACGCTTCGAAGCTATCCCCTGTCGACACCTTGTTTTTTTTGGTATGCCCACAGACGAGACAACGATGTGTCAATTTCTCCTCTCCATTCTCCTGCAGGAGCAAGACCGGCTCCATCAATCCCTGACACGCTGCCTGGCGGTCTCCCGGAAAAACATCCACGTGCTTGCTGTAGAGGCACTCGGGACAATGATTGGTGTAGCCATTGCCCTTGGCCGAGACGCCACAGTGCTCACACTGAAAATCCTCCACCTGACGCTTGAAAACTTTCTCTTGGGGTTGGGTCATCTGGTATGTGAAGAAAAACTTTTGTCCTTTTAGTATAGCAAAAAATCTCTTTCCAAGCGAAAAGATTACTCCTTCCTGGACAAAATCTCATTGATGACTTCTTCATCCTGACAGGAATATTTCTGACTTGCTGAGTAAAAACGTTTTTTCGCCCCGTGACACCCGCCATTGTCTTTGTGGAGCGTCGCCAACACTGGCAACAAGAATCCGACATTTCGCTGAGTAAACGACCGATGTAAGTACCGTAATGTTTGGGCGCGAGTGTCCCTCTCCATCCGCGTGAACACACTCATATCATCGCCGAGTTTACCGCTCCAATCGAAGTGCACGAATACATTGTTCGCCTTGCTGACGAAATCAGGATGCCAGAGAAGCGCCCAGCACCAATCGCCGGGCTTTTTCCACCAGCGGGAAAAGCAGGGGCCATCTTCGACGTTGCCGTCAGTCTGCAGACCGACACCTCCTTCGATATAATCGAACAGACGCAGATATTTCTCATCGGTGATATCGTTCGTCTGCGCGCCGATTACAATATCCATTCCACGAAAATCAGCGTACTCGCGCATATCCTGTATCACTTTTGGCATAATAGTCTGTGTCATTTCTCCGGTATCCTGATAGAACACCTGCCCGAAGAGAAAACTCTGAATCCCCATATCCATCGCCTGCTCCGCGATGTACTGGACATACTTGCGGTATTCTTCTCGCGCGAGCGATGGCTTGCAGGTATGCTCGCCCCAATCATTCTTGCTCCCCGCCCGGCACATATCACTGAAATTAAAATCACGTTCTTCTGCCGGATAGAAATAATTAGCCTTGGTATCGATGGCCTCCGCGATGAACATCCCGTAGACGGTATTGGGCTTGGTCACCTGTTTTTGAATCTTCCGTGCCAGCTTGAAGTCCGGCGGCTTGAGCCACGTCTCGAGCGCCCGGTGCAAATAGTAGCACTGCGAGCGATTGATGAGCGCGATCGAGCTGTTCACATCGCCCCCATAGCCGGAGAGAAAGCCGTCCGCCACACAACCCTGTTTTTTCATCCGCTCCACCTTGGCCGGCGGAGGCGGAGGCAGGATAGTCAAAGCTTCATCACTTTCACTTTGAGGAATGTTTGACTCATCCACATCGAATGTCGGGTGCTCATCCACCCAGTCAGAAAGCTTGGGGACTTCAACTGTTTCCGGCAGTGTTGGCGACGCTTGTTTTTGCTCCACCGAAAAAGGCGCCGAAACATACAGACCCGTGAGGAGCGGCAGTCCCAGAGAAAAAGAGAAAAAAATGATTTTCTTGCGGAGCGTTTTTGGACGCTCCAGCGGATAGTGTGGCAGCATACAGGTTTTGTAAAGGATACCCTTAGTATACCACCCCGTTTTGTCAAACAAAAAACAGCCCCGTAAAAGCTGCTGATCCCTGTTACCTAGAGAGTACCTTTACCATACCATGCGGAACAGCTTGATCATTCTCTACTCGTGAGATGTACCCATTACTAAACCCCCTCCTTATTTTGCAATTCCGCCTGCATTTTCAATACCGTTGCTTTCAGTGGGGGCAGGTCACTGACGACAACATTCCATACCCGATCCAACACCACGCCGGCATACTCATGAATCAATACGTCTCTCATACCGGCTATCTGTTTCCACGGGACATCGGGATAGCTTGTTCTCAAGGAAATCGGAAGGTTCTTGACCGCCTCACCGATAATTTCCAACCGGCGCATCACGGCATCTTGCGACTCCGTGCTACCGATAAATGTTTCCAAAGTAAAATCACGAGTGTATTCCTCTATTCTTCCGATGCTCTCTGCTATATCCTCAAGATACACTGTCGGATCCTTTTTCATAACAAGGCAATATGGTGGGAAAGGATATTTTCTCTCAGCCTGGGTTTGATGGCGGCATATTCTACTAGATCAACATTCTTGCCCAATGCTTCCTCGAGGCTTTGTTTGATTGCGACAAATTCCAAAAGACTCGTTTCTTTTTTGAGATCGATGAGAATATCCACATCACTGTCTGCGGTCATATCTCCGCGAGCAGCGGAACCGAACAATCCGGCTCGGAGCACGCCATAAGAGCGGAGAATGGGCAGTGTTTTTTCTTGTATCGCTTCTGGAGTCATACAAAGTCTGCTTATCGAATACGCCTCGATGATAGCATAGGAAGGAGGCCGTTGTCTATGAATAAATTGAGCGAGAGACGAGCCCACCAAAAGCGGGTAAAAATCGAATTCTGTATAGACACTCATTGTATGAAAACAGTCTTTGTATAAGGCTGTTTTCTACACTCTGACGAGCAACCGGAATTCTTAAGCTATTTTGAGAACTTGAGTATAAGATAGGTTACACAACCAATAACAAGAAGCCAGATAGTAACTGCAAAAATGAAACTGAGGTCTTTTGCGTCTGGGGTACGCCCTATGAACATTGCCGGACCATACGAGAGAAGTGGAAAGAGAGCGATGATGCCTACCAATTGTATACTCCCCTGAAAAGATGGAATATCACTCATATCATACTCCCGTCGGACAACGAAGAGAGCAATCGTCGTAGCCACGACAGTTACTGCAAGAAAAAGCACTCCCAACAAAGACTTCGATACGGTAAAAAAAGACAGGAGTAGTAAAGGCAAAAATATTGTAGCAGACGCTCCGACAACAATAGCGAGAAAAATAGTGACGAAGAGAGTGATAAACTGATTCATCGTCGCTTTTGGTTTTATTTCCATAATATAGATGTTGCAGTTGAAAAATATTCGTGAGCGGGCGACCGGAATCGAACCGGCATCCTCAGCTTGGAAGGCTGATATAATGAGCCACTATACGACGCCCGCTTGTTTTATTAAACTTTTTAAAAATTCTTTCCCTGAGCCATTTTTCAAAAATTTTTCTTTCCTACGTCCATATTCCTGATTCTTGATTCTTGATTCTTGATTCCCTGTTCTTCACTTTCCCGACTGTGCGCGCAAACCGGTAAACGAATCCTTCTTGCACTGCTCTTTTGGCACACCGAGTCTCGTCAACATCGTTTCCATCGCTCCGATAAATTCCGGTGAGCCGACTATGTAGTAGAGGCTCCCCTGCACATCGTCAACATATTTTTCAATGATCGCTTCATCGATATACCCGCGCTCGTCGTCAGAAGAAGCGCAAGGCTCTGTGGATTGGCTGAGCACCGTCACGTATCGAAGATTTTTCAGTGAAAGTTTCTTGATATCTTCATGAAAGGTAACATCTTTAGGAAAACGATTGGCATACAAGAGCGTGAATTGACGCTGGCTTTTTTCAGACTCCGCCTGCTTCAACATACTGCGTACCGGCGTAATCCCGATACCACCAGCCAAGAACACGATCGGACGAGTATCCTCTGTCGGCGGTAAAGTGAAAAAGCCGACCGGATCAGTAATCGTCACCGTGTCCCCTATCGCAAGCTGCCAGCAGGTTTTTTTGAAAGCGCTTTCTCCGGAACGCATCGTAAAAGACAGTATTGGTTCACAGGGTGCAGAAGTGAGAGAAAACGAACGCGCCAACCCCTTGGTATCTGTCTCGACACCAGCGATCTTTGGAACTATCAGCGCGACATACTGACCCGCCTTGTATTGAAACCCTTCCGGTTTCTCGAAAACGAACAGCTCCGTACCGTCGGCGACTGCCTTCCTTTCTTTGAGAGCAATACTATGTTGCGCCATAAAAAAATTCTGATGGATGCCTTTCAGTGTACTCTTTTTTTCCGCTCTTGTCAATACTTTTTTGCTTTTATCGAGCCAAAAAATCTTTGTTCAAGGCTTCAGAACACCAAAAAAATATCAGCTGATATCCCGCAGGATGTTCTCGTATTCCCCGAGCTCCAGAATCATCATCAGCGCCTGAGCCAGTTTTTCCGAATCATGACGAATGAACGAACGGATATGTGCAATCTTGTCAGCTTTGTTCCGAGGTATGTTCTGCCGGCTCAAAAAATCCGCTTTCAATACACGATAGCCCCGTTTTGGGTTTTCTTCTTGGACGAAAGAAACCAATTCATCACTTGCTTCCCTATAGCGTTTCAGCAGCGCTTGTGCCGGCTGGCGCGTGTTGAACGTGACGAAATCCACGCGATCCTGACCCAAGAAACGATGCAGTTCCGCGACATAGGCATCCAGCGTAAATCCGTCCGTGTGTCCGCGCTTATTTACCAAATTGCAATTATAAACAACCTTGGCTTTCGACGCTCGGATAGCTGCCGGGATACCGGTCACGAGAAAACTCGGCAAAATACTGCAGTAATGGTTGCCCGGACCGATGATGATAAGATCGGCCTCGAGGATTTTTTTGATCGCTCTCGGGTTAGCCTTGGCACGCGGAGAAAGAAAAGCTTTTTTGATGCCGATTATTCCGACCTCCACATTGGTATTGATTTCGTGTTCTCCAGCGAGCACGACACCGTTTTTCAATTCGACTGACAGATTGGTATCGGTTTTCGTCACCGGAATCACCTCGCCTTTGACATTTAATATCTTCGCCGCTTCTTCTACTCCCGCGGAGAAATTTCCCGTAATTTTCTCCAGCGCCGAAAGAAACAGATTGCCGAAACTATGGCCCGTCAGCCCACCTTCTTCGAAGCGGTAATTCATCAATGCCCGCAATGTCTCCGAAGAATCCGAAAGGGCGACGAGGCACTGGCGGACATCGCCCGGCGGCAAGACTCCCAGCTCATCGCGGAGAATGCCGGTTGATCCGCCGTCATCCGCCATCGAAACGATAGCCGAAAGCTCGATTGGATATTTCTTCAATCCGGAAAGAAGCGTAAAACTCCCCGTCCCCCCGCCAATCGTCACGACTTTTTTCGTCTTTATGCGTTTCATTGTCGGGGCACTCGGAATCGAACCGAGACTAAATGGTCCCAAACCACTCGTACTACCACTATACTATGCCCCGAATTGGAAATCTGCACTCTTATGCCTCAGTTTTTCAAAAATATCATACTTCTGTTCGAGAAACAAAGTTACAATCCCGCAACACAGCGGGATTGTAACCCTATCTTTTTCTGCTAAAGGCGCTCGTCCACCTAGGGAGGAGACTCGCCTCGGGCAGGATTGTCTCTCGAACTATTTTACCGCTTCTTTCAATGTTTTGCCAGCAGTGAACTTAGGGACAGTCATCGCTGGAATCATAATCTTGGCTTTAGTCTGAGGATTGATACCCTCACGAGCAGCGCGATTTGAAACCTTGAATGTTCCAAAACCAGTGAGCGTTACTTTATTCCCCTTGCTCAATTCTGCAGTCACTTCATCAATCATACACTCAAGCACCGCTCCGACATCTTTCTTAGAAAGCTCAGTCTTGTCCATAATGGAATGAATGAGCATATCTTTATTGGTATTTTTCATACGTCTCACCTGCCTTTCTAGTTCAGCCCTTCGCTTCCCTGAGTACTGAAAACAGTATACAAAAGAAACGCCAGCGCCAGTTATAACCTCCTATTGTCCATTCTAAGCCTTTTTTTTCAAGTGTGCAACCCCCTACAAAGATACGAGATACAGGATGCAAGATAATTGATATTTTTTCTCCTCTTTATCTCTTATCCTGCATCTCACTCAACGGGCATATTCGATCGCCCGGGTTTCACGAAAAACATTCACCTTGATCTCGCCCGGGTACTTGAGTTCTTCCTCGATACGCTTGGCGATATCACGCGCCAATTTCATCGCGCCCAAATCATCGGTTTTCTCAGGATTGACGAAAATACGCACTTCGCGCCCGGCCTGAATAGCGTAGGACTTCTCCACTTCCGGATACGAATTGACGAGCGCTTCCAGTTCTTCGAGGCGCTTGATGTATTTTTCTGCCGTTTCCTTGCGGGCGCCCGGACGCGCCGCAGAAATGGCATCGGCTGCCGTCACGATGAATGATTCGATGGTCTGATGCGGATACTCGTCGTGATGACATTTCATACCGTCAATGACATTCTGTCCAATGCCGAATTTTTCCAAAATCCGCATACCGATCTTCACGTGCGTCCCTTCGATCTCATGGTCGACTGCCTTGCCGATATCATGCAAGAGTCCGGCTTTTTTGGCACAGGCAACGTCCGCGCCAAGCTCAGCCGCCAACGCTCCTGCCAGATAGGATACCTCGAGCGAATGAAGCAGTACGTTCTGCTTGTAACTATAGCGGAAACGCAGGCGCCCCAGTATGTAGAGCAGCTTCGGATGGAGCCCGGCGATGCCGGCATCATAAGCAGCAGACTCACCAGCCTCTTTGATCTTCGTATCGATTTCTTTCTTGCCTTCTTCCACGGCTTCTTCGATGCGGGCCGGATGGATCCGCCCATCTGCGACCAGTTTCTCAAGCGCGATGCGGGCGATCTCGCGCCGTACCGGATCAAACCCGGAGATGATGACCGTCTCAGGCGTATCATCGACAATAAACTCGACGCCGGTTTCTTTTTCCAGCGCGCGGATATTCCTGCCTTCCTTGCCAATGATCTTTCCCTTCACCTCATCGGAGGGAATGGCGACCGTCGTCGTCGTAAATTCAGAAACGTGCGAACGGGAGTATTTATGAATGACCGTCGCCATAATGCTGAGCGAGCGCTTTTCCAGCTCTTCGTGAGATTCTTTCTCAAGCTTGGACATCCGTTTCACGAGCGCCTCTTTGCTCTCTTCTTCCACGAGCGCGAACATTTTTGTCTCCGCCTCTTCCCGTGAAAGACCCGCCAGGATTTCCAGACGCTTGAGCTCTTCTTCCCGCAACTTTTCTGTCTCATCGCGAATGGCGCGTATCTCATCGGCTTTCTGCAACAAACGTCGTTTCTCCGCATCGATTTCTTCCGCTCCTTTTTCGGTCTGCTCTACGCGCTTCTCGATGCGCTGTTCCTGAAGCAAAATCTTCTCTTCCCGCGCCTGCTCGTTTTTCTTCGCATCCTCAAGAATCTCAACAGCCTTGTTTTTGGCGTCGAGAGTGATTTCCTTTACGGCGATTTCTGCTTCTTCAAGAATTTTTGCTGCCTGACCTTCCGCGGTCGACAGCTGTTTTTTGGCGAGATTCTGCCTAATCAGATATCCCGATACGGCTCCGGCTGCCAGCAGTCCGGCTGCCGAAAGAAAATAAACAAGTACCATATGAGTGCGCTGCGCGCAACTGATAGTCCGGAGATGCGAAAGCACCGCTCACAAGGAGAGCGGATGTATGCTGAGCTCTATTATGATGGAGTAAAAAATCTTGCAACATACGGCCCAAACGCTTTCAAAAATATATTCCGCAACTTTTTCTGCTCTCAACTATCAGATTGGCGACAATAATTCAACAATTAATCCTACGGGTAGTATACTCTCACAACATCCTTTTGTCAAAAGCGGAAGGATGCTATGATACCTCCAGAGCAGTGACTAAAAAATTCATAAAAAACAGAAAGATGTATAAGCCTCTGATATTGATCGTGCTTGACGGCTGGGGTATCAGCAACAACGTCCAAGGAAACCCTATCCGGGAAGCCACATTGCCGACATTTGAAAAATTGAATCGCTTCTATCCGATGACCACCCTGCAGGCATCGGGTATTTCTGTCGGTTTGCCATGGAATACCGCCGGCAACAGCGAAGTCGGTCATATGACGATGGGTGCCGGGCGCGTCATTTACCAGAATATGCCCCGCATCTCGCTCGCCATCCAAGACGGCAGTTTTTTCAAAAACGAAGCCCTCCTCGAAACGATACGCGACGCCAAAGAAAAAAAAGGCAAGCTCCACTTGATGGGACTCATCAGCTCCGGA
>JAHFOM010000023.1 GCA_023261685.1 Candidatus Moraniibacteriota bacterium
GAGCGGTTTTAAGAAAGTGATAGGAAGATAAAATTTTCAAGTTTCAATTTCTAATTTCTAAACAATTTCTAATGATGTAATTTCGAAATTGAAAAATTATTTTATTGTTTGAGAATTGAAAATTAGAAATTGAAAATTATTTTCGTATGCTTTCTGAAGAAGAAGTAAAACACATAGCCACCTTGGCGCGTATCGGACTCAAGGAGGAAGAAGTGGCACAGTATCAGAAAGAACTTTCTTCGGTTCTGGATTTTTTTCGTGAACTAGAGACGGTCAATACGGATGCGGTTGAATCTGTCGATTACAGTGCCGGTATGCACAGTCATGCCCGTCAAGACCGCAGGGAAGACTTTGCTGTTTCGGACAGGGAAATGCTACTGAAGAATGTTCCTGAGCTCAAAAACGGATTTGTCAAGGTAAAATCGGTTTTCTAAAGAAAACACAAAACAAAAAACACAAAATGCCAAACAAAACACAAAACCAAAGTATCAAAAAACGCATTCTTGATGAAATATTTGGAGATTGTGTTTTGGATTCTGGCATTTGTTTGGTTTTTGGGCTTTGAAAGTTGTGTTTTGATAAAAATATGATTCGTGATTTGCATACTAAACTCGTAGCGGGAGAAGTGACGGCGGTCGGACTTGCCGAACGCTATCTCCAAGCTATCGAAAAACGTGAGCCCGAAATCAGGGCGTTTTTGACGGTGCTCGGCGAAGAGGCACTCCATTCGGCAAAGCTGGTGGATGAACAGCTGAAACGTGGCGAAACAATTGATCTGTTGGCGGGCATTCCGGGCGCTATCAAAGACAATATCTGTATGACAGGCGTGCGGACGACCGCCGGTTCCAAGATACTCGACAACTACATCGCGCCGTATGATGCGACCGTTGTCAAAAAACTCAAAGCGAAGGGCGTCGTTATCGTGGGGAAAACCAATATGGATGAATTTGCTATGGGTTCTTCCACCGAATCAAGCGCCTATCAGAAAACGAGAAATCCCATCGACACGGAGCGTGTGCCAGGAGGATCATCGGGTGGATCAGCGGCAGCGGTTGCCGCGGGAGAGGCCGTCTGGTCACTCGGATCGGATACGGGTGGGTCTATCCGTCAGCCGGCAGCTTTTTGCGGAGTGGTCGGACTTAAGCCGACCTACGGACGGGTATCGCGATCGGGACTGATTGCGATGGCATCGAGTCTGGATCAGATCGGTCCGTTCGGTATGAGTGTCGAAGACGTCGCCATCGTTTTTTCGCGGATTGCCGGAGCTGATCCACTCGACGCGACCACAGCAGAGAGCGGCAATGGCAAGCTGTTCGAGGAATATCTGACCGGCGATATCAGGGGACTTCGCATCGGTGTGCCAAAAGAGTATTTCAGCGAGCAACTTGATAGCCGGGTTCGCAAGGCCACTCTGGCTGCTCTGGAACGATTCAAAAGTCTCGGAGCGACCGTGACAGAAATTTCCCTCCCGCACAGCACCTCTGCTCTGCCGGTATATTATATCTTGATGCCTTCGGAAGTCAGTTCCAACCTCGCGCGTTTTGATGGCATCAAATACGGTCTCTCCATCAATGACCAGAAAGATTCCGCCGAGGAGACGAGTGCGTTATTGGAAACGTACTTGGATACGCGCCGGCACGGTTTTGGGAGAGAAGTGAAGCGGCGGATTATGCTGGGAACCTACACGCTGTCGGCCGGCTACTATGATGCGTACTACAAGAAGGCACAGAAAGTGCGGGCATTGATCAGGCAGGATTTCGAGACAGCTTTCCAAGCAGTGGACGTTATCTTTTCGCCGACGACTCCGGAAGCGGCTTTTCGTTTCGGAGAAAAGACGGATGATCCCCTCCGGATGTACCTCTCCGACATCTATACGGTCACGGCAAACTTGGCGGGAGTGCCGGCGATATCTTTTCCCATCGGTCATATCGAGGAGGTTGGCAAACAGCTACCGGTTGGCGGACAGTTGATGGGAAAATGGTTTGATGAAGAGACACTTTTGCGTGCGGCGGATGCCTTTGAGAGAAGGTCAGCCGATGCATCATAATTATTGAAAGCGGCAGCGCGACGTATGAATGTTGATAGCATAGGTCTCGTATACGGAATTATAGCTGGCGTGTCAGAGTTTTTTTCTCACTCGTTCCTGATTTCGGCGTTGAAGTTTTTCCTGTTCGTATATGTCGCCGTCTTGTTCGCGGATATCGTGATGCTCCTGATGCTGCGCGGATTGTCCGGAGATCTTCAGAAAACGCTGTTTGGGGCGGAGCGTCCATTGATTTCGCGTTCTGCCACTATCAAGCGCTGGGAAAAAATACTCTCCCGTCTGGAGGATGGCAATCCTTCACAATACAAGGTGGCGGTACTGGAAGCGGATGCCTTTGCCGATGAGATTCTTTCGGGTATCGGGTACAAGGGAGCCACGATGGCGGAAAAACTCGAGGGTATCCATCCGGGACAACTGGAAACGAAAGACGATATTACGGAAGCGCACCAGATTCGCAACCGTATCGTGCACGAGGCTGATTTTGTGATTTCTCGGGAAGACGCGGAGAAATGTCTGGACAGCTACCGGAAGTTTTTCGACGAAGTGGAGCTCTTCTAGCTTGTTTGACAAGGAGGAGTTTCTTTGGTAGTATCAATGTATAAAGCCCTCGGGGCTTTTTTTAAGAGGGAAAGTTTCGTATGAAGGGAATACTGACATTTTTGCTGGAAGCGAAGGTTGAGCTTTCTCGCGTCAATTGGCCGACCCGCAAACAGATCCTTCGCTATACGTTTTTGGTTATCGGTATCAGTCTCGCGGTCGCGCTGTTCCTCGGAGGATTGGACCTCTTGTTCAGCTCTCTCGTTGAACGATTTCTCATCAAGTAAATAACCAATAACTGACAACTCACAACCAACAACAGCATGCAGAAAAAGGACGAGTATCTTGTTGTAAGTTGTTAGTCGTAAGTTGCAAGTTTCATATATATGGCAAAGCAGACGCAGCATCACGGACGCGCATGGTATGTTCTCCACACCTATTCCGGATACGAGGATAATGTTTCTCGCAATCTGAAACAGCGTATCGAATCGATGGATATGCAGGAGCTTATTTTCGATGTTCTGGTACCGAAGGAAAAAAAGATCAAGATCAAGGCGGGCAAACGAGTGGTTGTCGAGGAACGGATTTATCCGGGCTATGTGCTTGTTGATATGATGGTAACGGATGCCTCGTGGTATGTGGTGCGCAACACACCCAATGTGACTGGTTTTATCGGACTTGGTACGACGCCGACCCCGATCGATACGAAGGAAATCGACGCTTTGAAAAAGCGAATGGGAGTAGCAGAGCCGAAATACAAGATAGACGTGCGGGTGGGAGACTCCATCAAAATTACCGATGGACCTTTCAAGAACTTTGATGGCAAGATTCAGGAAGTGGACGAAGAGAAGGGTAAGGTTAAGGTGTTCGTTTCTATTTTCGGACGCGAAACGCCTGTGGAACTCGATTTTCTTCAGGTGAAAAAAGCCTAGTAATCAACTAACAGTTAACAACTAACAACTAACAATACATTCTTCCGAAAAGTACTTCTTTTTCCGGTTGCGAGTTGTAAGGTATAGGTTGTCAGTTTCAAAAATTATGGCAAAAGCAATTAAGACAATTATCAAGCTGCAAATCCCTGCGGGGAAAGCCAATCCGGCTCCTCCCGTCGGTCCGGCTCTTGGACAGCACGGTTTGAATATTCAGGATTTTTGCAGTAAATTCAACGAAGCATCAAAGGAACGAGCCGGGGAAATAGTGCCGGCAGAAATTACCGTCTATGAGGATCGAACGTTTTCTTTCGTGCTGAAAACATCTCCGGCATCTGATCTGCTCAAGAAGGCGGCAAACGTTGAGAAAGGAGCCTCCAATCCCCTCAAGGACAAGGCGGGAACGGTGACCAAAACTCAGTTGCGCGAGATCGCCGAAAAGAAAATGTCTGATCTCAACGCCAATGATGTCGAGCAGGCGATGAAGATTATCGCTGGCTCCGCCCGCTCTATGGGAATTAAGGTGACTGAATAAACTATTAAGCTTGTGGGACCCTGAGCGCAGTCGAAGGGGCTTGTACCACACATCAAACCTATGCCAAGAGGAAAAATCTATCGCACCGTAGTCGCAAAACTGGATGTCGATAAAGAGTACACACCGGAAGAAGCTTTTGTTTTTTTGAAAGAGAATAAGACAGCGAAATTCGATGAATCCGTAGAGGTGCATATACGCCTCGGTATCAACGTGAAGAAGTCTGATGAATCGGTCCGTGCGACGGTCGTCTTGCCTCACGGTACGGGGCGTTCTCAGAGGGTAGCGGTTATCACCAGTACCAAGGCCAAAGAGGCGAAAGACGCTTCAGCTGATCTTGTCGGTGGAGAAGAATTGGTGAGCGATATCAAGAGCGGGAAACTCGTACCCGGTCAAGATTTCGATGTGTTGCTCGCGACACCGGAAATGATGCCGAAATTGGCTCTCGTCGCAAAAATTCTGGGACCAAAAGGGATGATGCCGAGTCCCAAAACTGAGACGGTCACGCCAAAAATAAAAGAGGCGGTCGAAATGCTAAGGTACGGTAAAAAAGTGAGTTTCAAAAACGATGACTCCGGTAATTTGCATCAGGTGATCGGGAAGCTCTCTTTCACGGCAGAAGCTCTGGCTGAAAATTATAAAGCTCTGCGTGAAATAGTCGATCGGTCAAAACCGGAAAATATGAAGGGGCGACTGGTCAAGTCCATCAGTATTTGTTCGACGATGGGTCCCAGTCTGAAAGTGAAATTGTAAGAACAGGGTTCAGGGGCTAGGGTTGAGAGAAAGTGGTAGTATGAATTTATATTTTTTTCTCAATCTAAACCCTCAACCCTAATTCCTAAAACCTATTCAATATGGTTCTCTCGGATCGCGATATCATCAAGGAAATAAAAGCAGGAGCCATCACTCTCAAGCCGTTCAAGCGGGAGTATGTTCAGCCAGCGAGCGTGGATATTCATCTCGATAGGCACTTCCTGGTCTACGATACGACAAAAAACTTCGTCATTGACACCAAGAAGCCGACTCAGGGCTTGATGAAACCGATTGAGATCACCAAGAATGAACCCTTCATTCTCCATCCGCAGGAATTTGCACTGGGTCTTATCTATGAAGAGACGGGCGTGTCGGATAGGCTTGTCGGCCGGTTGGAAGGCAAGAGCTCGCTTGGCCGTCTCGGTCTCATCATTCATACGACTGCGGGCTATCTCGACCCGGGGAATTCACTCAAGATGACGCTCGAGCTTTACAACGCCGGCAAGCTCCCTATCAAGCTCTACTACAAGATGCCCATCGCTCAAATGGCTTTCGAATATCTTTCATCTCCCTGCGAACGTCCCTATGGTTCCAAGGGGCTCAATAGCAAGTATCTGGGTGATACCAAGCCCGAAGCTTCCAAGATGCACCTGAATTTCTAAACAAAAAACCTCTTCTTTAGGAGGTTTTTTTGTGAAAGTCTTTTTTTGTGAGATAATTGAATAAAGAAGATTCCTGATTGTTTGATGTCAAAAATATGCGCCAATACCTTGACCTTTTGCGACATATCACAGAAAACGGAGCGATGAAAACCGATCGGACCGGGACCGGAACGCAGAGCGTGTTCGGGTATCAGATGCGCTTTGATCTGGCAGAAGGTTTTCCTCTGCTGACAACCAAGAAGATGTTTCTCCGTGGCATTATCGAAGAGCTCATCTGGTTTTTGAACGGCGATTCCAATCTCAGATATCTTGCGGAGCGGGGCGTGCACATCTGGGATTCGTGGCCGTATCAGGCGTATCTCAAAAAAACCAAACAGCCGGTGCCAGAGAGCGGATCGGAAGAATGGAACAGCGGACTGAAAGCTTTTCTGGAACAGATCAAGACGGATGATGCTTTTGCCAAGGAGTATGGCGAGCTCGGGCCGATTTATGGGTATCAGTGGCGGAGCTGGCCGACACCGGATGGCCGGCATATTGATCAGATCGCGCAAGTCATTGAACAACTTAAAAACACTCCTGACTCGCGTCGAATGATCGTTTCGGCGTGGAATGTCGCGGATATCGATGAGATGGCCAAGGCTGGACTGCCACCGTGCCACTGCCTCTTCCAATTTTATGTTGCCGATGGTAAATTGTCGTGTCAATTGTATCAGCGCAGTTGTGATACGTTTCTCGGTGTGCCGTTCAATATCGCCTCGTACGCTCTTCTCACGATGATGATGGCACAGGTATGCGATTTGGAGGTGGGAGAATTTGTGTGGACGGGAGGGGACGTGCATCTCTACAATAATCATCGAGAGCAGGTGGTGTTCCAGCTGTCGCGCGAACCGCTGGCACTTCCAACGATGAAGCTGAATCCTGCGGTACGGAGTATCTTTGATTTCAAAGTCGAGGACTGTACCCTTGAAAACTATCAGTCGCACGATGCCATTAAAGCCCCAGTCGCCGTATAAGAGGGACAGCTTCATCCGTCCTGTCTTTTTGGGAGGCCGGGTTTTTTTGGAAAAAAATCGGAAAATGAGGTAAGATAGGCTATATGGAGAAACCTCGCATCAGCATCATTGCCGCACTTGCCAAGTCTGATAGGGCTATCGGCAGGGATAACCGCCTATTGTGGGATATTCCCGAGGATATGCGTCATTTCAGGAAAACCACGACCGGTCATACGGTCATTATGGGAGCCAAGACGTTTCACTCTATCGGTAAGCCGCTCCCGAAGCGTACGAATATTGTCCTTTCATCGAATCAGGAGCTGGTGTTGGATGGGTGTATCGTCGTTCATTCCGTGGAGGAAGCGCTCAGCGAGGCGCGAGAATCTGAGAAAGAGGAGGTATTTGTTATCGGCGGAGCGAGCATATATGAACAGATGATGCCGTTTGCCGATCGTCTGTATCTGACTCTCGTAGAAGGAAAGTATCCGGCGGACACATTCTTTCCTGAATATCAGGAATTTTCAAGAGTCATCAGTGAAGAGCGAATTGATAATGGGAAAAACGTCCTGACATTTCTGGTATTAGAAAAAGAATAATTATTGAACAGAGGTGATAAGCGTATGGCAAAAGTTATTATCGGCATCGCGGGAGAAATCGCCTCCGGCAAGGATACGGCAGGCAGGTATATCGCGGAAAAATATGATGCTTTGTCGCTCCGGTTTTCTCAGCCGCTCCGGGACATCTTGGATCGGATGAGTATCGAGCAGAATCGGGAAAATATGGCGAAACTTTCTCTCTACCTCCGCAAGGCGTTCGGGGAGGATATTCTTTCCAAAGTTCTGTTGGCAGAATCGGAAAAAAGTCAGAAGGCGATGGTTGTGATAGATGGCGTGCGCCGATTGCCCGACATTATTCATATGGAAACGAGCTCCCACTTTTATTTCATCTATATCGACGCCGGTTCGGAAACCCGGTACGAGCGACTCATTCAGCGGCGGCAGAATACCGATGACGCGACCAAAACTCCGGTGCAGTTTACCAAGGACGCGCTTTTGGAAACGGAAACTCAGATTCTTGAGCTGAAAGAGCGGGCGGATTTTGTCATCACCAACGATGGCACGCTTGAGGAACTGGAACAGCAGATAGACGACGTTGTCTCTCAGATACTGGCAAAAGATACGAACTGACTTTTTGAAAGACGCTTGTATGGCAGGAAAAATGATTACGCTGTATGGTATCAACGGTATCGGCAAGACGACACAGGTTGAGTTGCTTGTGCAGTTTTTGAAATCTCAGGGAAAGCAGGCGAGTCGTCTCAAATATCCAGTATATGATCTCGAGCCGGAAGGTCCGTTCATCTATCAATATCTGCGTGATGCGGATTTTCGCAGGGAAAACGAGCTCACGACGGAAGCTTTGCAGCAGAAGTATGCGGATAACCGTCGGCGGTATGAGGCGGAGTTGCAGCGACGGTTGTCTGAAGGAGAATGGATCGTCGCCGAAGATTATACGGGGACTGGCATCGCATGGGGATTGACGTGGGGTGCAGATCTGGAATATCTTGAGAAAATCAATCAAGATCTGTACCAGCCTGATCTCAGTATCCTGATGCACGGCGAGCGTTTTGATACGGCGATCGAAGCCGGACATCGCAATGAGACCGCCGAAGAAAGAATCAAGATCTGCAAGAATTTCCATCTCCTGTTGGGGGAGCGTTATCGCTGGCAACAGGTCAACGCCAATCAAAGCATTGAGCAAGTGGCGGAAGACATCATTCAAAGAGTAAAAACAATTGTATGAATTTTGCGGAATATCAGGAAAAATCACGGGTGACGGCCAAATATCCGGATGCCGGGAAGAATTACATCTACCCGACGCTGGGGCTGGCGGGGGAGGCAGGGGAAGTGGCGGAGAAAATAAAGAAAGTGATTCGTGATAATGATGGCGAGGTGAGTGACGATACGCGCGCGGAAATAGCAAAAGAACTGGGCGATGTGCTCTGGTATGTCGCCCAGCTGGCTTCAGAATTGCATATTTCTCTGGAAGATGTCGCAGAGGGCAATTTGAAAAAACTCTACGATAGAATGGAGAGAGGCGTACTGTCGGGGAGCGGTGACAATAGATAAGGTACCAGATACTTTCTATGCAATACAGAGTAACTATCGGAATGGAAGTGCACGCGGAATTGAAAACTCATTCCAAGATGTTTTGCGCGTGCAAAAATGGTCTCGGGATGGAGACGGAGCCCAATGTGAATATCTGTCCGGTGTGTACGGCGCAGCCCGGATCGCTTCCGGTACCCAACCGTCAGGCGATTGAGGCGGTGCAAAAGGTCGGACTGGCGCTCGGCTGTACGCTACGACTTTTTTCCAAGTTTGATCGGAAGCATTATTTTTATCCGGATATTCCCAAAGGGTACCAGATTTCGCAGTATGATGAGCCGTTTTGTGAAGAGGGAACACTAGAGAGAGACGGGAAAACATTTCGCGTGACGCGCATCCATCTCGAAGAAGATACTGGCAAATCGATGCATCCGGCAGGTGCGGAGTATACGCTGGTGGATTTCAATCGGGCCGGGGTGCCCTTAATGGAGCTGGTCACCGAGCCGGATTTTTCTACCGGCAAGGAAGCTAGTCTGTTCTGTCAGGAGTTGCGTCAGATACTCCGCTATCTGGATGTCTCCAACGCCGATATGGAAAAAGGTCAGATGCGCTGCGAGGTGAACATTTCTCTGTACCCTGAGGGTGCCGATCGCTTGTCGGGTACCAAAGTGGAAATCAAGAATATCAATTCCTTCCGCTCGGTGGAACGGGCTATCGAGTATGAGATCGCGCGGCAGACCGGAGTGTTGGAAGCGGGGGAAAAAGTCGTGCAGGAAACCAGAGGCTGGGACGAGGTGAAAAATGTCACGGTTTCTCAACGCAAGAAAGAATCGGCTCACGATTATCGGTATTTTCCGGAGCCGGATATCCTGCCGTTCGTCTTTACTCCTGAATATGTGGAGCAGTTGCGGAGTGCACTGCCTGAATTACCGGATGCCAAGTCAAAGCGGTTTCTTTTAGAGTACGCTCTGCCGGAAGCCGACGTGGTTATCTTGACGGAGGACCGGGAATTAGCGGGATACTTTGAGGGGGTTGCCAGTGAGCTTGCCGAAAAGATTCAATCCAAAGAGACGCAAGCTGAATTTCCACGTTTGGTAAAATTAGCGGCAAATTATTTTATCACGGAAATGATGAAAGAATTGAAGGAATGGGACAGGGGTATGCTCATCGGTCGCATTACGCCGGAAAATTTTGCGGAGCTTATCGCCATCATTGCTGACGGAAAAATCAATTCCAGCGCGGCGCAGACCGTCTTCAAAGAAATGATGGAAAATGAAGATAATGATCCTTCGCATATCATAGAGCGTCTGAATCTCGCTCAGGTGAGTGATAGTGCAGAGCTCGAAACAGTAGTGGCGACCGTGCTCGTCGCCAACGAACAATCAGTGGCTGACTATCGGGCTGGCAAAGAAAATGCCATTAAATTTCTGATGGGGCAGGTGATGGCGGCTACGAAGGGGAAAGCTAATCCGAAAATCGTGGCAGATATTTTACAAAAGAAGCTGACTCTTGGGGAGTAAGTAATCAGTCAAGATATCATTGCGCGAAAAGGTTCCAAAAATTTTTAGATGAACCCGTCCGATAGCCAGACTTCGCCCAATGGTTCCCTAAAAAATTCTTGGAACTTTTTCATACCCAGAGATTGATTCTCAAGGTAGAAGATTTCAAAGGTTGTGAGTATTTTTTTCGACAATCTTGATTGCTTCTCTCGGATCGGTTATCCAGTGGATATCCGCGCCCATTTTTTCGAAGCGTTTGAGCCATGTGATCTGGCGTTTGGCATAGTGCTTGATATCGCGGAGGAGTCCTTCTTCCATCGCTTCACGGGAGATTTTTTGTTGGAGAAATTGCGCGCTGGATCGGTATTCCAGTCCGAAGCTTTCGAGGCGTTTCCATGACACTTTATCTTCTTCGTGGAGGCGTTTCACTTCTTCAATCATTCCATTTTGCAATCTTTCTAGGAGGCGTTTTTCAATGCGTGAGTGGAGTACTTCTTGAGGGGGCACGAGGGCAATGATGCAAAAATCTTCATTCTTGCTTCTCGAGGCTTGCTTCTTTTTTTCGGGCGGTACTGTCCCGAGTGACGCGCAGATCTCGAGCCCGCGAATCAGACGCACTTTATTTTTTGCATCGATAGTCTCTGCCCGCTTGGGATCCTGTTTTTGTAGTTTTGCGAAGAGTGTTTCGGCGGAAAGTTTTCCCAAAGCTTTGCGTAACTTGATATCTGGTTTTACGGCAGGAAAAGATTGATTGTCGATGAGTGCTTGTATCCAGAAACCCGTGCCCCCGCAAATGATGGGAGTCTTGCCACGTTTGCGGATATCAGCGATCGCACGCTTGGCGTCACGGATAAAGTGCGTGACATTATAGGTGCGTTTGGGGCTGGCGATATCGATGAGGTGATGTCGGATACCTTCGGAAAAATATGTTTCTTGGGTACTCTTTTTCTGAAGTGCCGAAGCAGGCTGAGGGTGATGCGTGACGGAGTCAGAAGATCCTTCGACAAGCTCAGGATGACTCACAACTGAATCGCGAGTCACTTTGCCAGTACCAATGTCCATACCGCGATAGATCTGACGGCTGTCTGCAGAAATAATCTCACCATTATACTGACGCGCTAAAAGAATGGCCAGATCAGACTTGCCTGAAGCCGTCGGCCCGATGATGACAATCGTTTGTTTGATAAGTGGTTTCATACAACGGTTTCCACGCCATCGAGGTTTTTTATCTGAGTGAGGTGCTCTTCGGTGGGTGCGAGGGAAAACGTGGTTTCGATGGTGGCGCCTTGAATCTCGACGGCGACTTTTCGTGACCCAGTCGGAACTGTTCTGAGGAATTGAGAGAGGTGTTCGATCGTGTGCGCCGGCGCATCATTTTTGATGCTGATAAGCAGCGTGTTAGGAGTGTTCAATGAGCGCACCGGAGCATTGTTTTTTTCTCTTGCCGTCGTATGCTGGTTGCGGGTGGCCTCGGCACGCGCGAATTGCTCGAGTGTGTTTGCGGAAATGCGCTCCAGTCCTTCGGCGACACATTTGAGGGTGCCGTCTTTGTTTGAAACGCGCGCGTCCACGACGACCACCTCGTCCTCGATCCAGAGTTCGCCCGTGCGTTCTGCGGTCTTGCCGAAGACGAGGAGTTCGATGCGTCCGGTCAAGTCTTCAAGTCCGACGAAGTACATCACGCTCTGATTTTTGGTGAGAACTTTCCGGACACCGGTAATGACACCGCCGATACGCACATTGGTATTGTCAGGTTTTTTCTCCAGCATGCTTACTTTGGTGGTGGTTTTGTTGAAATATTCAGCGTATTCTTTGACGGGATGGTCGCTGACATAGAGGCCGAGGAGCTCCTTTTCCCAACTGAGCGTCATTTTTTTGGTTGCTACCAGAGCCGGAGAGAGGAGTATGTTACTTGTGGTCATTGCCATACCGCCGAAGAGGCTGTTTTGATGCGTGTCGGCAATAGTTTTGAGGTTTTTGGAATACTGGAGAATGACATCGATGCTTTCCAGAAGCTGGTTGCGTTCCCCAAAGCCTTCTAGTGCGCCGACTTTAATGAGTGCTTCGAGAGATTTCTTGTTCAAGTCTTTGGTTTTGACTCTCTCGACGAATGCTTCCAGTGTCGTATAGGGACCGCCCCGTTTCCGTTCCGCCACGATTTCAGCGGCGACGAGGTGTCCGACGTTCTTGACCGCGTTCAAGCCGAAACGGATACGTCCGCCCGCATCGTTACGCGAAGCACTATTGCGAGCGGGTTCTTCTCCTTGCTTGTACGGAATGACGGCGAACTCTCCGAAACTTTCATTGACGGATGGTGGGAGAACGGCGATACCCATTTCACGAGCCTCACGGACTTCGATAGCGATACGATCGATAGTGTTTTGATCGGAAGTCAGGAGAGCCGCCATAAATTCCGCTGGATAATGAGCTTTGAGGTAGGCGGTTTGATAGCCGACGAGGGCATAACAAGCCGCGTGGGAACGGTTGAATCCGTAGCCGGCGAACGGCTCGATGAAAGCGAATACTTTTTCGCCGATGCTTTTGCCGACGCCGGTTGCTACGCACCCTTGGATGAATTTCTCTCTCTGCTCATTGACGAGCTCCTTGATTTTTTTTCCGACAGCCTTGCGGAGTACGTCAGCTTCTCCAAGAGAAAAACCAGCGAGGTCGCGTGCTATCTGCATCAGCTGTTCCTGATAGACGGCGACACCATAGGTGTTCTGCAGAATCGGTTCCAGTATCGGATGGAGGTATTTGATTTTTTTAGTGCCGTGCTTGCCGCCGATAAAGTCAGGAATGTAGTCCATCGGTCCTGGTCGATACAGAGCTACCATTGCGATGATATCTTCGAAAACCGTCGGTTTCAATTGTTTCAAATAACGCTTCATACCCGAGCTTTCCAACTGAAAGACACCGGTGGTACGCGCTTCCTGCAGGAGGGTAAAGGTGAGTGCATCGTCGAGGGGAATTTTTTCTATATCCACGGCCTCGTTTTTCGTTTTCCGGACGATACGGAGCGTGTTCTGGATAATGGTGAGGTTTTTGAGACCGAGAAAATCCATCTTGAGGAGACCGATTTTTTCGACAGCATTCATCTTGGTCGATGCGGGATACTGTGTCACCACACCAACGCGTGTGCCGGAGACCCGCTGAAGCGGCGTATACTCGGTGACCGGATCTTTGGTGATGACGACGCCGCAGGCATGCATCGAGGCGTGCCGGGCCAATCCTTCCACCTTGATCGCGGAGTCGATGAGTTTTTTTACGTCTGTACCTGATTCATACCACTGTTTGAATTCTTGCACTTCGTCGAGCGCTTTTTGGATCGAAGTGAACATCGGGATCATTTTGGATGTTTTGTCACAGAGATCATATGGGTAGCCGAGGGCGCGTCCGACATCGCGGATGGCCGCGCGCGCCGCCATCGTTCCGAACGTGATGATCTGCGCGACATGATCGTTGCCGTATTTTTCGCGGACGTAGTTGAGGACATCATCGCGTCGATCATCGGCGAAGTCCATATCCACATCGGGCATCGAGATGCGTTCCGGGTTGAGGAAGCGTTCGAAGAGAAGATCGTATTTGATCGGATCGAGATCAGTGATACGGGTGAGGTAGGCGACGAAACTGCCGGCTGCCGAACCGCGTCCGGGACCGACGACCACGCCGTTATCTTTGGCCCAGT
The DNA here is from genome assembly GCA_023261685.1 of Candidatus Moraniibacteriota bacterium. Taxonomy (GTDB): domain Bacteria; phylum Patescibacteriota; class Minisyncoccia; order Moranbacterales; family UBA1568; genus UBA1568. The sequence continues at coordinate 13,736 of JAHFOM010000023.1, forward strand.
TGACGAAGTCTTGGACAATCAAGAAGTAAGAAGCAAAACCGGTTTTTTCGATGACATCCAGTTCGTAGTCCATCCTCGTCCGTTGTTCTTCGGTAATGATTTCTCCCGGGAAACGCTTTTGCAGTCCGATTTCACACAGTTCGCGCAAATAGGCGTCAGCCGTTTTTCCTTCCGGTAGGGGAAACTCCGGCAGATGATTCTCGCCCATATGGATTTTGAAGTCGATGCGTTCGGCGATCTTTCCGGTATTTTCGATGGCTTCAGGAAAGTCCTTGAAAATTTCTGCCATCTCTTCGCCGGAACGGAGTGACAGATCAAGCGCCATCATACTGAAACGCTCGGTGTCGGTGACTTTTTTGTTGTCGCGGATGCACAGCAGGATGTCTTGGACTTCCGCGTGTTCGCGTTTGACGTAATGCACGTCACAGGCGGCGACGAGCGGGATGCCGGCTTCACGGCTGATCTGGATGAGCCCCTGATTGGCGATCATCTGGTTTTCATATTCGAAATTCGGACCGAGCTCGAGATAGAAGTTCTCCTTGCCGAAGATATCCTGGTATTCGAGGGCGACCGCTTTGGCGCGCTCATAATTGCCATAGATGACCTCTGACGGTACTTCGCCTTGGAGCGATCCGGAGAGCGCGATCAGTCCTTCGTGGTACTGGCGGAGCAGGTTCTTGTCGGCGCGGGCCTTGTAGTAGAAGCCATCCAATTGCGCGATGGAGATGATTTTCATCAGATTCTTGTAGCCGGTTTCGTTCTGGACGAGGAGCACGAGTTGATGTCGCCGTCGGTCTTCGGCGGTATTGTTTTTGCTCGCGAGGTCATGGCAGACAAAAATCTCCGCGCCGATGATCGCTTTGATACCATATTCTTTGGCCTTGCTCTGAAACTCCACGGCGCCGTAAAGGGCAGACGTATCGGTGAGTGCAAGCGAGGTCATTCCGTACTCTTTCGCCTGCGCCAACAACTCCTCTATTTTCGGGAGGGCGGTCAGGAGACTATAGTGCGAGTGCGTATGGAGATGAGTGAACATAGTTCCGAATGTCAAAATCCAAATATCAAATGTCAAATCAAATCCTAATGCTCAAAATTTCAACAAAAAAACCGCGCCAAAGATGGTGAAGCGGAATTTGAAATTTGGCATTTGAGCTTTGACATTGTTGTGTGTTCCCTCATAGTCCAGGATATACCGTAGGATTCTGCAGGGAAAATTACTGTATCCAGAGTATAGCAGAAAAAGATCACTTTGCCACTACGAGTAGTGTATACTGCATATATGCAAGAAACAACATTTGCAAAAGAACGGAGTCTGATGCTGGAAAAGCCGGTTTTGGTCGTGGGGGTGGATGAAGTCGGGCGCGGACCGCTCGCCGGACCGGTAGTGGCGGCAGCAGTGTGTTACAAAGATCCGACGTTCGCTATTCCGGAGAATCTCGTTAAAGAGTTCTCGTTCATC
>JAHFOM010000024.1 GCA_023261685.1 Candidatus Moraniibacteriota bacterium
GGAAAAAGATCAGCGCGTACAAGGCTACTGCGGCGCTTATCGGCAGTACGATGAAAGTTTCCCTGCCTGCCGGTTCGGAGGCTATCTGTAAAAATGACATATTGGACCGCGCGGCCTGTCGAGTGGTGAAGAATGAGATCATCGGACTCAAAGTCGATGATACTGATTTGTCGAATTTCAAATGGACCATCAATGGCAGTCCGTTGACTTGTTCTCGCGCCAATGTTTCCAATAATTGCGACGATGAACCAAACGAAGTCAATTTTTTCCCGGTAGCGGGCAACATCGGCGATGTCTATACCGTTTCCGTAACGGCGAATGATGTGCTGACGGGCAATGTCGTTACGCTGGGTCGGACTTTCCATATCGTAGAGCCGCTCGTGATTTTGCAGTCGCTTGATGAAAATACCGCGTGGCAAAAGTATCTGGGGCAGTATAAGGATCTGACTGGGCAGGCAACACTGAACTGTCCGGGTGGTTGGTGTATGGATTATAGTACGTCGATGTTCGAGGGATTTTCCGGGAGCACGCTGAAGTTCAGCGCGAAATTCATTCCCGGTTTTCTCGCAGGTGCATCCACGCGCGAATGGCGGGTGGATGGTGATCTTGTGAGTGAAGATGCTTCGGGTGCGATAGCATTCCCCGCGATCAAACCGGCACCCGGCATATACACTATCAGTCTCATAGCGGAAGTATTGCAGTCTGATAATACTCGGCGTGCATTGCTCGATATCTGGGGTATCTCGCCGTTTGAGTCGACGGAGATCAATCTTGCCACGACTGCTCAGGTAGCTCTGCAGGAGCCGGGGATCATTACCGGGCCGTTTCAGGGTGAGCGTAAATACCTTGCGGCTCTCATCTCTTATATTCCGGCATCGGTGCTGTTCACTTTTCGAATATTGCTCTCCGCTTTGTTGATACTGTTTATGACACACTTCCTCTACGGGCTGCTCCAAGACCGCCGGATGAAGGGCTTTGTTGCGAGTATTCCAAAAGAAAGAGCCTAACATTTCAGCGTTTTGAGAAATGTACAGACTACCCCGAATTTTTCAGGGTAGTTTTTTCTTGGCAAAAAATCGCACTTCAGATGAGGATGTAAGTAGTGAGAGTTGACAGAATAGAGTAGGGGTGCTATATTATACGTTCTTTATCCATTGGGGGTAAAGAGCTTTGTCAAACAAAAGGAATGACAAAAAATGAGGACGTTCTTTTCCACTTTACTGAGTGCCACGGCACTCGCCTCTGTAATAACCGTTTCTGCGAATGCCACGTCGGTAATGCCTAATTTCAGCGCAGTGCCGACCGGTTGGGTTACCGACCGCTATGAGCCTGACAGTTTTGCCAATGTTGGCACATTCCAAGGACGCAGTGATGTCCTCGGAATTGGCATCGATGATGCTGATGGCCTTACCAGTCGTCCGGCTGGCTACAACAGCCAGTTCTACAATACCCAAGGCCGCGGGTATGCTCTTGGCAGTGTTCCGGCACCGATTGTGCTTTCAGCAGATCTCTTCATACCAGCTGAGTGGGGTGATCCTCTCAACGGCAATGTCCGGACGGATATGTGGGGCGTGATGAAACCTGCCGAACCAGTGGGAGGTTTCCCCAACGATAGTTCGTGGGTTTACCCCATCATTGGATTTACCAATTACGGTGGCGATCCGCGTCTGCGCATCTGGGATGGAAATATCGGATGGGTGGATCTTACACTCGCTGTTTCCTATGGCACTTGGACTGCTTTTGCGATTGACTGGGATGGTACGGATATTGACTATATGGTGAATGGCGTACTCGCTCATACCGACACGACGGTCGGTAATGGCGTTTACGGTCCCATTACCAGGATGACAAGTCTGATTATGCAAGCGTATAATTTCTGTGGCGATCCGGCTTTATCCGACGCTACTTGCGTCGATTATACAGCGCACTGGTCAAACACGCAGGCAACGCTCTCCGCTGTACCTGAGCCGATGACAATGTCATTGCTTGGCGCCGGTCTGGTCGGTCTCGGACTGATTCGTCGCAAAGGTGAAGTGGCAGTACCGAAAAATTGCTAAAGCCTCAAACTATTCTGTAGATTCTACAGATAAATAGAATACCCCCGCCGTTTCCTATGAGGAACGGCGGGCATTTTTTTACTTCACGTCTTTAACGATGAGCCTACATCCTCATCTGAAGTGCACTGTTACTCACTTCGGTTCAGCCACCAAAAGAATTTTTTGGTGGCTGAACCATTGCACTTCAGAATTGAATGTAAGAATAAAAAATACCATTATTCACTCATTGCAAATCAATATGTTTCATAAACGATCGGTGTTTCTGTCCTCGTTGGCGTTTTTCCTTTGACAAGGTGAAGTCGATCACAATAATCAGAGTACCCTTGGGCAAAGCCATCCGGACCGACAGTGACGGCAAACCATCGCTTTTCGTTCGTGAATTCGCGGAGTTGACGAATAGTATGCAAATTGCTAAAATAATAGCAAATTTCATACTATCATATATATGACCTTATTTGAGCGAAAAATTGAGGGTGATATCCGAAGACGTCTCTTCAAAAAGCGGGCTATTCTCCTTTTCGGCCCTCGGCAAGCAGGTAAAACGACGCTTTCCAAGAAGATACTGAAAGACTATGGTGATCAAGGAGAATATTATAACTGTGAGCTTGCTTCAGTTCGCAAGGCTTTTGTCCCGGGGAAACCCGAGCTTATCAAGGAACTGATAGGGGATAAGTCTATCGTAGTATTTGATGAGGCGCAGACCGTTCAGGATATAGGGATCATCCTCAAAGCATTTATCGATACCTATCCAGAGGTGCAGATCATTGCCACCGGATCGTCGTCTTTCGATCTGGCCAATAAAATCAACGAGCCGCTCACGGGACGAGCCTTTGAATTTACTCTTTTTCCACTATCGCTTGAGGAGATCCGCAGGGCATTTTCGGATATTTCGATGAAGCGATTGAGCGAATATCTGCGACTGGGAACCTACCCGGCGATTGTCGGTGAGACTGATGCCGCGATACGGGAAGATCTCTTGAAAAATCTCACGACAAATTATCTCTACAAGGATATCTACACCTTTGAATCCATCAGAAGCCCTCGGGTTTTCGAAGACTTGGTCCGACTCCTCGCATTGCAAATAGGCTCGCTGGTCTCGATAAATGAATTATCGCAGACGCTCGGTGTCAGCCGCTTGACGGTGGAAAAGTATATCCGTCTCTTGGAACAGTCGTATGTCATAAAGGTCGTGCGATCGTTTTCACGGAATCCACGCACGGAAATCAAGAAGGCATTCAAGGTGTTTTTTTATGACAATGGCATACGGAACGCAGTCATTGATAAATTTTCGGATATCGGCAGTCGTGATGATCGGGGCGCATTGTTTGAGAACTTCTTTGTGGCAGAACGATTGAAGATCGCTTCTTTGCGCGATACCCGCTCCAGGGTTATGTTTTGGCGGAATCGACAAGGAGAAGAAATCGATATCGTTGAAGAATCGGAGGATAACATCACGGCTTTTGAATGTAAATGGAACAACAGCAACAACGTGCGACCCCCGGCACAGTTTGTGAAATCGTATCCCCACGCGTCATTTCAGGTGATAACGCCGGCAGTATTGTTGCGAGCGGATATTGAGCATACTGCCTACCCTTCTGAAAGTGAAAAGATATGATGAACAAGCATCCATATGCCAGATACGATGTAACGAGTGAATAGAGAAATCTTCGTGCGTGAATTCGCGGGCAGAGAAAAAGTCAGTATGCACATTGCGTACCGATAGATTTTTGACACCCTGATCTCCCGGTTGTATTATTGTATATGTAAGTAATGTAAACAATTATGCTAAAAGTATGAATGGGTACATCAAGGATTTTGATCAGTGGAACATACAAAAAAAGCAGACAGACAGCAAGTCTCCTGATCGGAATCTTTTCTTACACGAACGCGAGGTGTGGTGGTGCGCAATCGGGGTGAATATCGGTGTCGAAATTGATGGGAAGAATGCTGATTTTGAACGTCCTGTGCTCTTGATAAAGAAGTTCAATGGGTTGATGTTCTGGGGGATTCCGCTTACTTCCAAGGCGAAAGAAAATCCCTATATCGTGAGAGTCGAACATTCGAAGGGGGTGTCGTATGCCAATCTTTCCCAATTGCGATTGTGGAGCTCCAAGCGCGTCCTTCGGAAGGTAGGTGTGATTGCAGAAAAGAGCTTTGCCGAAGTGAGAGAACGACTGAAAAGCTGTTTCTAAAAAAATCGGACTCACCCTTGCGGGTAAGTCCTCGGAGGCCGAAGCCACTAATGGATACAGTATATACTTTGTAAACGGAGTTGTCAAATACTTACTGAATTCAAGCCAAAAATGATATTTTGAGTGATTATTTCAAAAAAGCTTTGGAAGATGGTCTATAATAAAAAATACCATTATTCACTTTACGAATATATACGAAATAAACAGCCCTGAACTTATCGCAGGGCTGTTTTTTGTTTATGGATGAAAAAAAGAAATGACGGGTCGGCGGTCGGCGGATAGGACACTGGAGAATCTCAGCTTGACAGATACTGTAATTATATTGTAAAATAAAACCCAATCATTTTCTCTTATAGCTTCGTTTTTGTAGTAGTTTTGACCATCAAACATCAGAGAAGAATTTCCTAGAGAGATAGATATAGGAGTAATGTTATGAATGACAAAACTGTATACAAGAAAATCCTTCACCCGCAGATTTTCTGTAAAAGACAATGGGGAACTGAGCGAGAGACACTGCCACTCTCCAATCTTCATGACGAGCCTTCAGGGCGTACCGTTGTATTCAGTAGGCTCGCTATCGTGCTGACGGTTCTTTTTTGGGCGATGTATGTCGTCTCGGTCATCATCCGTCAGCTCATTGATGGTCCAAAAAGCTATCAATTCACTATGGAAGTTGTGGGCTATCTCGTGGTTGTCACTTTTTTGACTTTTTCGGCGCTGGTGTATCTGATTGCCAGACAAGGTGCCTTTCAGCGTTTTAGCGGGCATACGCGTGTTCCTCGAACTATGCTTGATAGATACTTTTCTGCTCACCAGCCGCCAATCACTGTTCTGGTTCCTTCTTATAGCGAGGAAACTGAAGTCGTACGAAAGACACTGTTATCCGCTGCGTTGCAGGAGTATCCCGATATCCGTGTCGTTCTTTTGCTCGACGACGATCCTTTTAATGTCCGTCCTGAGAACAGGGATCGTCTGGAAGCAACCTGTGCACTCGGAGATGAGATTGCAACACTTTTATCCAAACCGTGTGAACGTTTCAATAAGACGCTCAAACAGCTCAAAGCCGCCAATCACAAAAATGAAACACTGACGGATAGCACTATCTCAAAAGTGGCCGCAGACTATATATGGGCGGCTGCGTGGCTGGATACGTTGGCAGAAAAAGAAGTAATTGAAGATCATGTCGACAGATTTTTCGCTGATCAAGTGCTCTGTAAGCTCGCTGAGGATCTCCGTCTTGTCGGAGAAGGGTTGCTCGGTGCGCATCCAACAGATATGCAATATCCGGCAGAGCGTCTGTTGCAACTCTCTCACAGGCTGGTATGGATATTCAGCGCGAAACTTCAGGTTTTTGAGAGAAAGAGATATATCTCCTTATCGCATGAGTCGAACAAGGCGATGAATCTCAATGCATACATAGGATTGATGGGGGGTATGTATCAGCGAGAAGAGACACCTGACGGGATCGTTTTGACGCCGACTCTGAATAAGAAGAGTGCGGATATGATTATTCCTGATAGCGATTTCATCCTGACTCTCGATGCCGACTCTATTTTACTGCGAGAGTACTGTCTGCGTCTGGTATATTTCTTAGAACAGGCTGACAATGCCGATGTCGCGGTGGTGCAAACACCATACTCCTCATTTCGTGGAGCTCCGACACGACTTGAGCGATTATCTGGAGCCACGACTGATATCCAACATATCATTCATCAAGGGATGGCTTATTATGGAGCCACCTTTTGGGTGGGGGCGAATGCGGTCATACGCAAACGCGCTCTTGAGGATATAGTAGAAAAAGAATGGGTAGGTGGATTTGAGATAAAGAGGTATGTACAGGACAGCACGGTCATCGAAGATACTGAATCCAGCATTGATATGGCATTGTATGGCTGGAGGCTGGTAAATTATCCGGAGCGGTTGAGTTATAGTGCGACACCCCCCGACTTCGGATCATTGGTCATCCAGCGTCGCAGATGGGCGAATGGTGGACTTTTGATATTGCCGAAGCTCTGGAAGCTGCTTCGTGAGCGCAAACATCAGGGCAAGCCCGTCCCCAAAGTCGAATCGATGATCAGATTGAATTATATGGCTTCTATCGCCTGGTCAAATCTTGGTCTGGTGTTTCTTCTGGTGTATCCTTATGACGGACGACTGCTCAGCCCACTCATTCTCCTTGCGGCAACGCCGTATTTCCTCTCTATGGCCATTGATCTGAAATCATGTCGCTATAACTACAGCGATATTATCCGCATCTATGGTTTCAATCTGATACTCTTGCCGGTAAACATCGCAGGGACATTGAAATCGCTCGAGCAGGCACTGACAACGAAGAAAACACCGTTTGCCCGCACTCCCAAAGTTAGAAATCGGACAAGAGTCGCTCTCCCTTACGTCCTTTCCCCTCTGTTTATCGTCGGTTTTTCATTGTTTACGCTGGGGCATAATATTCAAGGGGAGAATTGGGGGAATGCGGCATTCGCCGGCTTCAATACTTTTGCTGCTACCTGGGCCATCTTTTCGTATATTGGGATCAAAAATCTGCTTATTGATATCTGGCTGGGATTGACGGATATGCTTTATGTCGAAGTCTCCCCTCAGAAGCTTTCTCAAAAATCCGCCGCAAAAAAGTTTCGGTCTCATCAGGAGTCTCGAAAATCTGTAGGTGATATGATACTCAGTGAGAAATAGCCTTTTGTTTTATGAAACCATCCCGCGCGACAATTGAAACCACATATACCGAGCCTGTAAGACGATTGTCTCCTTGGCGAGTCTTTGGCGCTCTTTTGCTGGTGGGAGGATTGGTATATGGAACGACTCTCAGTGTAGATAAATGGCAGGAAACAGAATCAGTGACTGTATATAAGCCGTGGTTTGCCGCGTATGTGGATGTTACGTCCACTCCCGTGTATGCTTTTGAGCAGCTGGGAGCGACGGACACCTCTGATGTCGTACTGGCTTTTATCGTTTCTTCGACATCTGAACCTTGCACGCCTACGTGGGGAACTTTCTATACGATGGATGCAATGGCGGTGGCACTTGATCTGGACCGGCGCATTGCCAGATTGCAACAACAAGGAGGGAGGATCGCGGTGTCTTTCGGAGGCGCGCTCAATTCTGAGCTGGCTCTCGAGTGCAAGGACTCCGATGCTTTATTCAAAGCGTACCAGTCAGTCATAGACCGGTATCACATCAACACTATCGATCTGGATCTCGAGAATCAGGCTTTGAGGGATACTGAGGCATCCAAACGTCGAGCCGTCACGCTGGCACGGTTGCAGGAGCACTATCGAGAGAGTGATAAAAATTTGGCCGTATGGTTGACACTGCCGGTTGCTCCACAGGGATTGACACCCGAAGGCACGAACGCCATCGCTCAGATGCTCTCCAACGGAGTTGATTTGGCAGGAGTCAATGTTATGACTATGGATTATGGGGGCAGTCGATCAGCAGACCAGACAATGCTGGATGCGTCAAAACAGGCGTTGATCGAAACCCATCGGCAGCTGGGTGTGCTGTACAAACAGGCGGGGATTGCTTTGAATAGTATTTCATTGTGGCGTAAAATCGGCGCAACACCGATGATCGGACAAAATGATGTCGTGGAAGAAGTATTCACACTGGAAGATGCGAATGCTTTCAATTCGTTTGCGTTGAGTAATGGAATCGGTCGGATGTCGATGTGGTCGGCCAATCGGGATATTCCTTGCGGAGAAAACTACGTCGATGTGAAGGTGGTTTCTGATTCGTGCAGCGGGGTAAAAGCGCCAAAGCTCAGTTTTGCTCAGGCGCTCAGCAATGGCTTTGACGGAGATCTGACACAAAATGCCAACATCCTGACGACGGCAGATCCCGAGAGTAATTCTTATGTGGTTGATGTTCCGGAGAGAAGTCCCTATCAAGTCTGGCAAGAGACAGGAGCCTACCCGAAAGGAGTAAAAGTGGTGTGGCATGGCAATGTCTATGAAGCAAAGTGGTGGACGAAAAAAGATCTGCCCGACAACCCCGTCCTCCAATCGTATGAAACGCCTTGGCAACTCGTCGGACCCGTCTTGTCAGGCGAGAAGCCCATTCAGCAGCCTACATTACCGGCAGGTACGTATCCGAAGTGGTCCGGAGAAACCACATATGACGGCGGCGATCGGGTGCTGTTCGATGGGATGCCTTTTCAGGCAAAATGGTGGAATCAAGGTGAAAGTCCAGCTAAATCAGCTGCCAATTCAGATGCATCCCCATGGATTCCACTGACACAAGCGCAGATTATGGATATACTCAAAGGAGTTAAATAAAAGGATTATTTTTTGAGAAAGAGAGTATAATAAGAAAATGAAAAAAATAATTCTTTCCGCACAAAAGCAAAAATCATTATTTTTTGTGGTGCTCTTTTTATTGGTAGGAGTATTTATTTTCTTTGCTAATCAAGAGAGTAGTTTTTTCCAAAATAATGACAACATTCCTCAGAATCAAAATTCTGGGTCATCTTCAGAAAAACATTCAACTGTGATGAAAACAAATAGTTGGTTCTCAAGCGTCTATAAGAATCAGGGTGTGCCGAGCGCTCCTTTGTTCGCTTTGCCTGGGGCGTATCAATTTCGGGCTGACGGATTGGCGATTGGTTTCCCGCGGGCTGTCGCGACACCCGATACGGTGTTCGGCAGTTTTGATCCATTGTGTTCAGTAGGGACGACGAGTGATATCACGCGCGTGCGGGTGATCAGATATGGCGATTGGGATGCTCATTTTGAAGTGGAAAGCGGCAGTAGTCCATGGCAAGTGCATATGGCACAGGGGTCACCGGTCACGACCATTGATCACTTTCCCGGACAGCTCGCGCTTGTTTGTCAGCCAGGCGTGACGCTGACCGCGATTAAACAAGGGCTTATGGCCACCAGAGGAAACGAGCGGATATTGATACAGGCGCAGGGAACGTATACCGTAGAACAAGACCCTCTCTTCTCTGATCGGGTGCAACTTTTTTCTGCCGAGCAATCCTATCGCATCATGCTGTTGCCACAAGAGACCAGTCAGTCAGTAGCGTGGTTTGCGAATCTTTCGTGGAATGTCATTCTCGACACTCAGGCCGATGCCGAAGAGGGTCGAGATGATGTCATACGCACCACCTATGCTTTTCGGGGAGAAGTGGATGCACCGGTACTCACGACACTCTGGCCGCACCATCGACTCAGTTCGGGAGAGCCGGAAGTACTTGGGCAGTACGAGACGGTACTCGGCACATTGCGATTGATCCAAACAGCATCATTTACCACGATAAGCGATACACCGATGCCGGCATCCACATTTGAACGAGTGACTGATCCTGTGGCAGTCGAGGCTATCCGGGAGGCTGTCCGCAAGGATGTCGTTATTTTCAGAAAGGCTACGCCACCGCAGGGAGTATATTTCCTCGGTACATGGCTCGGGGGAGTGGCCAGCGTCGCTCAGATTGCCGAGCTCTATAATATGGATGAGGAAAAGACAGTCCTGCTCGATATTCTTGAGCGTTACTTGGTGGCGAGTCTTCCTAATTTTACCTACCAAGCAGACACCCAGATGCTGGTCGCCAAAAATACTGAGTTCGGAAATGAGGAGGGCAATGATCACCATTTCCATTACGGCTACTATCTGCGGGCGTCCGCAGTGCTCGCTACGTTGCGACCAGCTCTGCGCGTGACACTCGAACCTACGATGAACGAACTGGCAGGGGATATCGCGACGACTGATCGCGGTAGTACGCGCTACCCATATATCCGTAATTTCTCGCCCTACGACGGACACTCCTGGGCGGATGGTGACGCTTCATTTGCTGATGGCAACAATCAAGAGTCCACTTCAGAGGCGCTCAATGCTTGGTATGGTGTTTTTCTGTGGGGACAAGTAACAGGAAATGCAACACTTGAGCGGACAGGAAGAACACTCTTTGCTACCGAGCTTTCTGCTGTCAAAGCCTATTGGTTTGGTGAGAACAATCCTTTTCCATCAGGCTATGCGCACACGATAGCATCGCTGGTGTGGGGCGGGAAGCGCGACTACGCCACGTGGTTCAGCGGTCAGGCGATGCATATTCACGGCATCCAGTGGTTGCCGATCACGCCGGCTTCGGCATATTTGGAAACGTTGCCGAATTTTCCCGAACGAGAAGCAGAAATACTGCGTGCCCATCCCAATCCCGCTACCCACGAGTGGGGCGATCTTTACGCCGCTGTTCTCTCATACTCTGACCCACAGGAGGCAGTCAGATTGCTGCCTGCCGCCTCAAAAAATCAGGCGATGAAATCAACTGCCCTGCTGTATCAGACGGTGTACAGGAATGCTGAATTGTTTCAATAGCGGCCTTTTGTTTGCAAATAAGTCTCTTGTAGGCTACAATGGTTAGAATATCTTTTTTAGCCAAAAACTGACAACAAAGGATAAACTTTTGCTTGTTTTTTGTTTATAATGACTCTTTATAAAATCAATGATAGAAAACGAAGCGGTATCGGGAAGGCCATTCTGGCTGTGGGCGGTGTTGAGTGAGATATCTCTTGTCGCGGTGATTATTGCTGTCGGTTGGTTTCTGATTGGGTATTATACCCGGTATGAATTTTTGGCGACCGGTTATCAAGACTGGATCTATCATGCTTTTCGTGTCAGAGATATTGCGCAATACGATATCGCTTCGTGGGACCATATCTGGGGCAATGGCATCAATCATTGGCGAGCGTTTCAGTATGTCGGACACGTCCTCACCTTTTGGGTGATGCAGCTGACAGGTTGGTCTATTCCGCACGCCATGCTTTGGATATCGGCGATTGTCTTTATCGCCATCCGTGTATTGATGTATGGAGCATTGCGATACCTTGGCGTAAGCCGTTTGTTCAGTTTTTTTTCGGTTATTATCTCCTATGCTTCTTCCCAGCAATGGAATGCTTTGAAAGAATTTTCTATATATATTGGATTCGGTGTTTTGCCATTTTATGTTTTGCTTTGGATTGCAGCGTTAAAAGACATGCGCTATGTGTATGTCTTAGCTGCTGTATCCGGTGCTTTATGGTCGGTTCATCCAGTGGTTGGATATAGCGCATCTGGGATGCTTTTTGTGCTTGTGCTTGCTAATAACCTTAAAAAAGATATAGGGAAATCGGTTTTAGTGGCAGCTATCTTTCTTGTAAGTTCGATGCCATTTACCATTCAATACTTCTTTTCGGGGTATGGAATGAGTAATCCATTTTATGAAACTCCACAGTTTATGCGGATGCTGCTTGCCTCTGAGTACTCTGGCTTGAGTCTCATTTACTTTATTTTTCTGATCTTAAGTTGGGTGGCACTTCTTTTTAAATCGAATGAATCTCCTCGCTGGGCAAAGCTTCTACTTGCTTATTGCACTTTCTATCTTATCTTTATTTACTTCGGATTGTTAGGATATTATCCAGACTTTATTAATAAATTTCAATTCTCTCGCGCCATTCCTTTTATCGCATTACTCCTCTCCTTCTGTTTCGCAGCATTTTTACAGGTAGTTTTTCCTCGTGTTAAATCTCGTATGATCTATACGGTGTTCTTAGTATTGATTGTGGTGTGCGTGTCTCAGTCAATTGAGATTGCATCACGGTATTCAGGTCAACCGACAGTCTCGCTTCAGAATCCGGTGGCGCTCTACTTTGCGGATAAAGATATCCCACAAGGGAGCATTTACTTTAGAGGGGTCGCCGAAGCAAGTTATCTGGGAAAACCAGGATTGCGATTTATTACATCATATAATCAACATCTGTTGCCCAATCCGTACCCGATGCGCTTTGATATTCTTATGAAAACAGACATTTCGTATACGGGTGTGACAGAGCATCAAATAGAGATGATTAACGATTATGCTACGGCATTGGGAGTAGAATACCTGTTTATCCCCAAACTCTCCCCGCTTGTGGATGGCCTGACTGTTGATAGGGGGGGGCTGCAGGCCTTGTTTGAAAAGGTAGGGGAAGTGGATACGTCAGATGCATATGCGGTACTACATAATCGTCAGCCGATTGCCTACGCCTATGCTTTTGAGAAGGATGATGTCGCGAACCTCCTCCATTTTTCTGAGTTACCCAAACCGACACTGCAAGCTACTTCTTATACTCCGTGGGATGAGGAAATCAGTCGGGTGGCTACACTGATCCGTGGCGGTACTTTGAAGCCGCTACCGCTTTCTTTCGGGTGGCCGAATAAGCTTGTCGTTGATAGTTCGGATCTATCAACATTTCGCAATCCCGATGTTTTGATCGCACAAAGTTATGATCAAAACTGGGTCGTAAGCAATATGGATGCCGTGCACATCGAGCCGACAAATCTGCGGTTTATGCATCTCACTCTTCCTGACGGCGTACAGACTACGGAAATCGACTTGGAGAATAACTGGCCGCGGTGGCACTGGCCGGTGCAGAGTCTTGGTATTGTTATGATTGTATTGACGATGATTGCATCGTTGATTACAGGCTGGTTGCAGAGGAGGTCCATTGTATCTTCACGGTAAACTTATGAAAATGAATCTGAAAACTTTTTTCCACGAGAATCACATCACGTCATCCAAGATATTGAGCACAACGACGCTGTTCCTTTTTGCGGCGCCGCTCGTTATTCTTTTATATGGGTCATTCGTTTTCAATCCTGCGAATGCGGATAATATCCTGCTCTATATTGTCCAGGTGATTGCTGATGCTATCGCTATTATGGCGCTGCTTGGCTTGTGGGTGACCGTGCTATTGGATGTGATTGTGGAAGGGCATCATCGGAGTCATCGGGTTTCTCCTAATTCTTTCTTACTTGATAAACAACCGACTATCGATGTGTTTGTGACGACCGCCGGAGAGCCGATCGACATCATTCGCAAAACCGTCACTGCGGCCGTGCTGATGGAATACCCGCACACGACCTTTGTTTTGGACGATGGGCAGTCAGAAGAAGTAAAATCACTCGCATGTGAAGCGGGCGCAACTTATATCTCTCGTAGAAGTCGTCTGTACGCGAAGGCGGGCAATGTAAACAGTGGTTTGCGCTACAGCAAGAGCGATTTCTTTGCTATTTTTGACGCAGATCAGATGCCAAAAAAGGATTTCATTGTCAATCTTCTGCCATATATGAACAATGAGAAGCTCGCTATGGTGCAATCTCCGCAATACTTCGCCAACACACATTCTTTTATCGCGGCTGGAACTGCCCAGGCGCAGGAGGTTTTCTATAAGTATGTTTGTCCGGCAAAAAACATCTCTAATTCAGCTTTCTGCGTCGGGACAAATATGATTTTTCGTCGAACAGCCATCGATGAGATTGGCGGTATCGCCCAGAATAATTCAGAGGATATCTGGACATCCTATCTGTTGCATGAGAAGGGCTGGCACACCTTGTTTGTTAATGAAGTATTGGCGATTGGCGAGGCTCCGGCAACTGTCATTTCGTATTTCAAGCAACAGCGTCGTTGGGCAAAGGGAGGTTTAGGTATGCTTTTGACCAATAATCCTTTGCGTTCAAAGAACCTGAATCTTGATCAACGGATGCAGTATTTTGTCTCCAATACCTATTTTTTGGTGGGCATCTCTATTTTAGCGTATTTGCTTTTCCCTATTCTCTATCTGCTCTTCGGTATCAAGCCGCTCAATACCGAAGATGGACTCGTGTGGGCTCTGCACTATATTCCCTATTTTGTCCTGTACTATATGTTGTCCTGGCTGTTTCTCGGTCGTTTGTATCTGGCGACACTTGCTACCGCTGTAGCCAGTTTCTATCCCTACATCCTGGCTTTGTTCTCGGTTATCTTTGAAACGGAACAAGATTGGGTGGCGACTACATCCGAGAAGGCAAAGGAGGATGTCTTTATGCGATGGGTATGGCCGCATGTTCTCATTATTTTGCTTGGCATACTCAGTCTTGCAGTGGGTTGGTATGACCCGATAAATTTTTGGACAACACTGTTCAATACTGTATGGGTAGTTTTGAATACGTACCTTTTGTATCTTTTTCTTACGGGAGAAAAAAGAATGGTAAAGGTTGCTTCCCGCATGGATTACTAAATATTTTATCATTACGATTATGTGG
The DNA here is from genome assembly GCA_023261685.1 of Candidatus Moraniibacteriota bacterium. Classification (GTDB taxonomy): domain Bacteria; phylum Patescibacteriota; class Minisyncoccia; order Moranbacterales; family UBA1568; genus UBA1568. The sequence goes on from JAHFOM010000024.1 coordinate 14,300, forward strand.
TTTGAACAAGCTAAGAAATTTTTCATCAATGGACTGTACTTCACTATTGTACTGGTTGTCGCGTTGGGTATCGCTACTCAGGCACTGGCTCGAAAAGTGAATACGTATGAAATGACGAAGAAACCTTTGTTTTTTTCGGTAGAAAAGGAAAAGATCGTTATTTCTAATGCAGTTACCGGTCGGGTGGATGTAGTGGCCGTCAATACCGGTCAGCATGTAAAGAAGGGTGATCTGCTTGTCCGATTGGTAGATGATAGCCTCGGGCAGAGAATGAGCTCTCTAGAAGCACTTGCGGAAGAAAATCTTTCTGCCAAAGCAGAGTTGTCATCGCTTCAGGCGAAAGCATCAGATTATGAAATGGTGGCTCCTCGAGATGGTGTCGTGTATCAGATCCAGTCAGCAGAAGGGAGCTATCTGACTATGAATTCCCCGGTCATTATTCTCTTTGCGGATAGCAATGTGAAAGTTTCCGGAACAATCAACCAGGAGCAGTATACAGAGATACAGAAGAATAAAGATTTAGATGTGTATAGCCCGCGGTTTGAGCAAATATATAAAATCTCTTTTGAGGGCATTGGACGTGTGCAACCAGCAACAAGTGTTGAGGAAAGTAGATATGAGGTAAAGTTTCGATTCAGTGACTCTAATGAAGGTGCCGCATTTATTGATGGCGAGGGTCTAGAAGTTGTTTCGAAGAATACTGATGATGAAGCTATCCGCCCTTCGTTCCGCGTTGCGAAACTTTGGAACAGCTTGATTCTTGGAAATTAGCATCCATTT
>JAHFOM010000061.1 GCA_023261685.1 Candidatus Moraniibacteriota bacterium
AGCCTCTCTCCTGACGGAATACATCAAAAAGAAATCCGTCGCTCTGGCGCTCGCACTGACGCCGAACGATATCCTTGACCTCCTCGGCGTCACCCTGTCACCGGCACGGCTCAAGTGCGGACTCCTCTCACTGGAAACACTCAAGAAGACATTAAACACAAAAGAATAAAAGTTATTCAAAAATTTTAATCAAATGAATATAAAAGTATGTCCCAATGGAAAGACGAGGCGAAACCGCACGGTCCAGTAACACTGAACAACGGTTGGACACTGGAAGTCGACAAAGGTGTGTGCATCGGTGCCGCTCCCTGCACCGCGATGGCCCCCAACACCTTTGCACTCAATGACGATGGAAAAGCCGGCATTCTCGCCAGCGTTGATCAGGATGACCAGGAAACCATCTTGAATGCCGCCCGCTCCTGCCCCGTCGCCGCCATCATCATCAAGGACGCCACCGGCAAAGTGATTTTTCCGGAATAGTCTTATTAAAATAGGGCAATGATAGACCCAAAGAAAGAGATACTCAGCTACCGAGAATTTCTTGTTCTCATTGGAACCAGTACTATTCTGATTAGCCTTTCCTCTTTCAATGACTTCCTCAGTTCAGCTTTAGGTACATCAGGTATATTCCTCCTACAGTCGTCTATTGTTTATTTTTTTGTCAAAAGACATATATCATCAAGAGAAATTGCACAGGAACAAAAAGAGTCTTTCGAGGAACAAAAAATTAGTATTCTTTCAGGGACTGTAAGCCTCGTGACAATCGCTACCATCGTCTCTGGTTTTATGATATTCTATCTTTTTTCTATCATCAAAAATCTCATCTGGTAGAAAACTTCTATGTCAAAAGCAAGGAACAATTTAGTAGAAGATGTACGTAACAAGTTACGTAACGTACTCGATCCCGAATTGGGTGTATCTATTCTCGACCTCGGGCTGATCTATGAAGTGGTCATCACTCCGGAAGGTGTCTGTGCCATCACGATGACACTCACCACCATCGGCTGTCCGCTCTTCGCCCAGATCCAGAAAGAGATAGAGGATCGCGTACTGGAAATTGAGGCAATCAACGACGTCAAAATAGACCTCGTCTTTGATCCCCCGTGGAGTGTAGACAAGATGACCGAAGAAGCCAAGATCCAGCTCGGGCTGGATTAATATAAAAAAACAAAAAACTGCAAAAGTTTTTAGATGAACCCGTCCGAAGCAGACTTCGCCCAATGGTTCCCTAAAAAACTTTTGCAGTTTTTTGCTTTTTTATACTACAGTGATGATCCCGTACACCTCCCCGAAGGAGAGATGCATCCTTCTTTCGTACAGACTATATTGTTGTTTCCGGAACATTCAGGTATCATAGGACATCCCACAGTATAGCTCCAGCTACCGGCGAAGCTTACTAACCACTGGTGTTTCACCGATGCGGTATCTCCGCAAAGCAATCCCATATCAGGCCATTTCAATCCGTTCTCTTTTGAACATATATACGTATTGCTTGATCCTGTTTGTATCGATCCGCCATCGCCGACACACTTCATAACAGCGACATGAGAAGCATCTATAAGCGCTCGTAATTCTTTCACTTTTCCCGGGTCTGATGATGTTTCATTCATATTCAGTGAGGCGGTCGGCGGAGTAGCCGTTGGCATTGTATTCTGTTGGACGTTGGTCCTTGTTGATTGCGGTTTACTGGTAACAGTCAAAGGGAAACAATAACTCCCTTTAGGATGCTTCCATTCGTCGTTTTTATAATTAGATCCATAGTAATCTGTATCTTCTTCGTTACCACTCGCTCTTTTGAAATCGGCACAAAGCTCATAGCTCATCCCGCTACCCCGCGTATAGGTGATTTTACCTTCAGGAATATTACTCCTTCCTTTTTCCGCCTCTACCAATGTTTGCGGCAACACATTATTGAGCGAGTAGTATTGCTCGACGCTGTTTCTTGCGGTTTTGATGGCACTCAGAGTTTGTTTGTCTTCATTTAATTCTCTCGTCGCAGACGGACTCTTCATATTCAAAAAACCGGCAACGAGCGTCACGATGGTGAGAAAAATTGCCGATAGGTAGAAGATTTTATTCAACGTACCCCGCATTACCGAAGCGATATTCCTCATATCCCAGAAATGGTATGCGAAGATGAATCCTGAGATAAAAATCACTACCCCTGACTTCAAAAAACTTCGCAACAAAAGGCCTCCACCCAACCACTGAAAAACAAGGGCGATGAGATCGCCGATCACCACTGCTGAAACGATGAAAAGTATGATATAGGTTATCCACGATCGCACTTTGGATGCTGGTGATATTTTCCCCTCATGAAGGAATTTGGTAATCAGATACACGAGAATAAAATAAATCGGTCCAGCAATGATGATAGTCGCGATGCCATATTTAAGAGCGGACTGAAAAAAAGCTTCCCCATAGGAACCATAGCTGGACTTCAGCGGATCTTCGACATACTTGTTGATGAGCTGATAAAGGATGGTTCCCACTCCCGTGGCAAGCCACGTCAAAGTGAAAAAGTTCACCAAATAAAGAAAGGAGTGAAGTCCGGAAACAGGCGGTTGCAGAGTCTCACTCCCAGAGGGACTACTCGTCTGATAAGTGGCACTACTTTTCTGCTCTGTAAATTCCAGCGGACTCCCTGCGTTTATTTCATCATTCATAGTCTTATTGTTTACGATATACCTAGAAATAGTATACACCTAAAAAATATTTTCGTCTTACACATACGTATCAATAAGTTTCTCCAACATCTGTCCATCAATACCTCGCCAATGAAGCGGTTCCGTACCGCTCCGCACGAGCGTTTCATACGCCGGTCTGCCTGTCTGCTGATAGATGACGCCGAGCGCAAGGCGGTCGAGATCAAAAGCGATTTCCAACGCTTTTATTTTGTCAGTTTTGTCGTGTGTCTCATCCACGTAGTAGCCTTTTTCCTTGAACCATTGATACGTGTTCTGCTTGTTGAACACCACGCACGGCTGAAAGACATCGACGAGCGCGTAGCCTTTGTGTTGTATGGCTGCTTTGATGATGTCTTTGCTCTGCAGAATATCTCCCGAAAATGCACGAGCCACGAACGTCGCGCCGAGTGAAAGAGCGACTGCCAACGGATTGAACGGTTCCACGATAACGCCGTCCGGCTGCAGCGGATTCTTCAGCCCTTGCTCGGAAGTCGGCGATGCCTGCCCTTTGGTCAGACCATAAATCATATTGTCGTGCACGATACTGGTAATGTCGGGATTGCGCCGGACGGTGTGCACAAAATGATTACCTCCCTCGCCGTAAGTATCGCCGTCACCACTCTCGGCAATCACGGTCAGCCTCGGATTGGACGCCTTGATAGCGATCGCCGGAGGCAACGCCCGCCCGTGGAGACCATTGAAATAATTCACGCGCAAATAGTGCGGCGTCTTGGCGGCTTGTCCGATACCCGAGCAGATCACTACGTCTTGCGGCTTGATGTCGAGCTCAGCGAGCGCCATCTTGACGATATTCAAGATCGGAAAATTACCACAGCCCGGACACCATG
>JAHFOM010000062.1 GCA_023261685.1 Candidatus Moraniibacteriota bacterium
AGGACCTCTCGGCTGAACGAAAAAAGTCGCCCCCATAGAGCGGCAGAGCAGCTTCTTTTTTCGAGCCGAGAGACCTTCTTCACACAGTGTGAAACGAGAGCCAAAAAATTCTTTTGGCGGTTGAACTCTTGCACTCCAGAATGGAATACAAGAGTTTCTTCTTGCAAGAATTGGAAATCTGTGTCACACTACTTTTGCCGTTTGACGGCTTTTTTATTTATACGATATGGCAAAAGATACGGTTGTTCTACGTTTTGACAGCGTGTCCTTCGAATACGGGCACAAGAAACCCATTTTGGATGAGGTGAGTTTTAGTATGCGCACCGGATCAAAAGTGACGTTGATGGGACAGAACGGCGCCGGCAAGAGTTCTCTTTTCAAACTGATTACCGGAGCAGAAAAACCGTCAAGTGGACGAATATCCATCGATCGTGATGCAGTCGTAGCGCTCGGACGGCAGACAATGCCGCGCGATGAACTCAATCTGACAGTGACCGAATTCTTCGCGCAGTTTTTCCGAGGCAAAGAATGGGAGCTGCCGATGCGCATCAAGGATGTCCTGGAAATCGTCAATTTACCTCTGCCACCGCTGACAAAAAAGATTCAGGAATTTTCCGGCGGACAGCAGGCGCGACTGTTGCTCGCGTCCGCGCTCATCCAAGATCCGGACATCCTGTTGCTTGATGAGCCGACGAACAACCTTGATTATGCCGGCATCAGTCATCTGACGGAATTTCTCATTCATTATGAGAAAACGTGTATTGTGATTTCTCACGACGCGGAGTTTTTGAACTCTTTTACGCAAGGCGTGTTTTATCTGGATATCTTTACTCACAAGATAGAGCAATACACCGGAAACTATTACGATGTGGTGGAAGAAATAGCCAAGCGTATTGCCAAAGCGCAGAGCGAGAACGTCCGTCTCGAGCGGACGATCCAAGAAAAAAAGGATCAGGCGAATGTTTTTGCCAACAAGGGAGGCAAGCTGCGCGCCGTTGCCAAGCGGATGCGCGATCTCGCCACCGATCTGGAAGAAAACAAAGTGGATGTGCGGAAGGAAGATAAGACGCTCTCCGCCTTTGTCATACCCTGTCGGGAACCCGTCGGACCGATCGTTCATATCAAGACCGTGTCTCTCTTGACCGAGATGGGACCTGCCATCAAGCAGGTCAACCTCACGCTCAAAAAAAATATGCACCTGTTTATTTCCGGACCGAACGGTATCGGCAAGAGCACGTTTCTCGAAGCACTGGCACGAGGGGATACCGATCGTGCGGAGATCACGGAAGGAATGAAAGTCGGTTATTATCGGCAGGATTTTTCGACGCTTGATTTCGAGAGTACGGTGATGGCGACGCTTCTGTCCGCGATGAAAGAAAAGAGCGAGGAGCTCGCGTATCGCATCGCCGCGAAATTTCTTATTCCGTCGGATTTGATGCACAACAAGGTCGCGAGTCTCTCCGAGGGTCAGAAGGGGCTTCTGATGTTTGCCATTTTGTACGCCGAAGAACCGGATCTGCTTATCCTTGATGAACCGACGAATCACATCAATTTCCGTCACTTGCCGGTTATCGCCGAAGCGCTTGATTGCTACAAGGGCGCGATGATTCTTGTTTCGCACGTCCCTGATTTCGTCGCGGCAATCCGCATCGATGAAGTCTTGGATCTGGAGTCTTTATCGTGATTTTCAGCCGGTTTTGGTAGTGTTTCACTCTGGACAGGAATGAAAAAGTATGCTACAATAAATATTCTGGGGAGTGTCTCAGAAACGCCTTTCCCAGCGTAGAAGATACTGTCACTAGTGGTTCTGTTTTTTCGGAACCGTTTTTTCTTGCCCAAAGAAAATTTTCCAAAAAAGAAATCCGACGAGGAAGAATCCGGCGATGATGAACGGAATGGTGAGGGGCGGGAATTTATAGAGGGAAATAAGGAGGATACCGAGCATCCAGATGAGCCCGATCCATAACCATGGATTTTTTCTGTTCATTTTCGATTCGAAACTGATATCGAGGAAATGCCCCAAGATGCTGAGTACGAATGTGAGGAGGATGAGGATGGAAAAAAACTGAGTCAGACTGAAGCGGATGGTGACGAAGGTCGGAAGGAGCGTTTCGATGGTGAAGAGCGCGCCGAAGCCGAGGAAGCCAATGATGAGTGCTTCTGCCAACAAAGCATAACAAACCGTCAGGAGACCGTTCTGCTTGAGAGTTGCGATGTGTGGTGCGAGCAATTTTTTGAGTGCTTCCATAATGAGTGGATGGTTATTATTTCTCTGAAGCGAGCGAAATGAAAACTTGTTTTCATTTCTGAGCGAAGAGGAGTATCAAAGGGTTAATATCCTTTATTCTTGAGATATGCCGAAACGTGAGAGAAGACGCTGTTTGATAATGGAGAGGATGGTGAGCATGGTGGCACGGCTTTTCTCGGTGGCGAAAGAGACTGTCAGTGTATTGATATCGATGTCGGTATCCGCTCCCTCGAGATGTATTTCAAAATCACTCCCGTTGCCGTCGCGGAGTCCGGCGAGGGCTGCCGTACAGGAAAAGGATTGTCCGAAGAGAGAAGGTTCCAAGAGACAGTCGGCGCGCGCTTCGCTTGATTGTGAAGAGACGCTGATGGGAGTCTGTCGCTGCTTGATGAATTCGAGGTAGCGCGTGTCAGTGATGGGTCGTTTGGTATTGTGTTCGACGAGGTAGTATGTCTGTGTGTCCTGATCAAGGAGGAGGGTGCCGTCCGGATGCTGCGCCCCGAGGAGAAATATGCGTCCGCGCTTGTAGATACCGATTTCTTCTTCGCTCGCCGGGCGTACGTCTTCAAATCGGTAGCCGAAAGCGAGGAATATGTCCGCGCTCCCGACCGGACGCATTTCCGTGTCGCTCACGATAAGGAAGACACCATCCGCAAAAGAAACGAGAGAACCGACGCGGAAGCCGATCCAGCTCTCGGATACCGGGTATGTCTTGAGAAAATCCTCGGTTTCCAATAGGGCGAAATCATCGGGGTAGCGGCTGAGATAGGCGTTATCACTGACGAAGCGAGAGAGGATGCCGTTTTGGAGCGCGTAGTAGGTGCCGTCTACTTTGTAAAGAGTTGCCTCAGGGAAACCAGTGACCGGTGTACCGGTGGGGAGCAAGAAACTGCGATAAGAACGACGGAGAGAGAACGCGAGATTTTCCGGAACGGCGGAGTTTTTCTCCAAAACTACTCGTACGGCGGCATCGGAGAAATTGCCGATAACTCCGGTGTCGGCGATGAGTGTTCCGCCTTTTTCTATCTTGCCATTGGTCCTCGGAGTATCAACGGGAGAGCGGGGATCGAGGATATTGTTTTTGCTCGAACTCGGCGTCTTGAAATTGAAAGAAAAAATGAGCGTCGGAAACAGGACACGCAGGGCAAAAACTCCGACAGTCAGAATGACTATCGCGTACAGAAGCGCGCGGAGCATCTGGTAGCGTTTCTGCCAGTCTGGCGGGATGG
>JAHFOM010000025.1 GCA_023261685.1 Candidatus Moraniibacteriota bacterium
CAGGATTGCTAAACACCAGGCTGTCATCGGCCGCAGTGAGCGAGATAGTAGCATTTGAGCCGTCGACATCGGCACCATAGGTCGCCTGGAGATCGGATGATCCCCCTCCGGAAATCGTACACTCGGTCTGCGTCACGTTATCCGCGCACGTTACCCCGGCTCCGAGAAAGGCGAGCGTGGTTCGCGCGGTGAGACTGACCGTTTCATCTTTGATAAGATTGTAGCCGCTGCCACCCGAGAGCGTGGTCCACGCCGATCCATTGTAGGTGATGAGTTGATTGCCCGCCGCATCCCAGGCGAGATAGCCTTCGCCGGAGGTCGGATTGGACGGAGTAGCGGACGCGGCGTTCGGAAGTTTGAGACCTTGATTCGCAGTCGTGCTGTGCGTGATCAGCCCGAGGTCCACATATCCCAAAGCCGCCGCGGAAATTGACTGGCTCGCAGCAAGACTGATGCCACTATTCGCCGTAATAATCCCATTGGCCGTCAAGCCGCTCGTGGCCGTGATGAGACCGGAGATGGTAGGCGTAGCGGTCCAAGCTGTACCGGTCACCGTCAAATTTCCTCCCAAGGATGTGAGATTGGTTCCTGAGACCGTGAAAGTATTGTCAAGGGTGGTGGCACCGTGCAGGGTCAAGGCTCCTGGAGTGGTGACGGATCCGATGGTATTGATGGAAGAAGCGCCGGAACCAAAGGTGTTGGTGAGCGAGGCGCCGGTGCCGATAGTGGAAGCGCCGGAAGAAGTGAGAGTAGTGAAGGCGCCGGAACCAGCCGAGGTGGAACCGATCGATCCAGGCGAAGCAAATGTCGCCCCGTTCAAGGAAGAGGCGTTGAGGTTGGCGACATTCGTAGTGGAAGCGATAACCAGCGGAGCGGTACCAGTAGAGACAGTGGAAGTGATCTGCCCTGAGGCAGTCACAGTGGTCGTGCCGACACCCGTCGCCCCGGTGATGGCTCCGGCTCCGGAGATGTCAATAGAAGCAGTATCAAGAAACGTATCATACCCCGTTCCGATGACAATACCTGAGGTGATGGAGTTGGTGCTGGTGGTATTCGGGAGGTTGATGGCCGTCCAGACATCGGCATCGGTGGACTCCGTCCATGCCAGATCGATACCCGTCACATTGTCCGCTCCGGTATCAGCGGTGGAAGTAAGAGCCAATTGCAGTCCGTCGATGGCATTGACGGAGGAAGCGGTGATGTTGGTGACATCACCGGCGCTAGCTCCGGTCTTGGTGATGTTCAAGGTATCAGCCGCATCCAGCGTAAAGTTGGCATCGCCAGCTGTCACGATGAGATCACCATCGGTTAAGGTGAGGTCACCAGCCGCAATAGTGAGAGCGGCTTGACCATCGGTGGTACCGGTGAGAGAGACAAAAGTACCGGAGTCGACATTGAAGACAATATCCCCAGATCCATTGGCAGTGATCGTCAGATCTTCGTTGGTACCGGTCGTAATGTCGGTGGCAGCACCGGTAAATGTCAGTCCGGTGGAGCCGATGATTTTGTTGGTCAGTGTCTGCCCCGTCGTCAGATCAGCCAAAGTGATTGTCCCAGACGGAAGCGTCGCGTTGGTCGTGCCGGTTGCGGTGAGTGTCGTCGCAAACGCTCCGGAAGTTGTGAACGCATCGGCGAACGAGATCGTCTTGCCGTTGGGGATAGTGAGCGTGCCGGTCGTATCGGTCACGGTCAGCCCGCCGACCTTGGCGGCATTGAGCGCGTACGGAGCGGCAGTGAAGCGCACGAGTGGCGTCATCTGACCATTGGCATTGAAGTTGATGCCGAGATAGATGTTGTCAGTATTGAAATCCACTGCTCCCGGCAATGTCGTCGTGTCGCCGAGGTTTGTTTGAAAGATGCCGTCCGTCACCGTAATGCTCTTCGATTCGCGCCAGATAGCATCATTGTCCGCACCGCTGGTACAGGCGGTGGCTGGGCTGGCGGTCGTGTAGATACAAAACAGGAACGTGTAGCTGGCAGTCGAGACGTTGGTACCGTCGGTATTCACCACCTTGCCTTGGAAGTTGATCTGTTCGTTGATGCCGGTCGCCGCTTGTACTGTGCCTGTTACACAAAAAAGCAGGAACAGCCCGGTTATAGCCGCGCTCGTATTTCTGAATAATTTTTTTGTGTTTGTATGTTTCACGCTCTTTTTTTTGATTTCTATTGTGATACTTTGCTACCGGATTCAGGCGGACTTTTGGCTTTCGGTATTTCCAGCACGGAAGAATCAAACCCTGCCAGAGCGTCAGTCTGGGCTCGGCTCACAGCCCTGTTCTCCGCCTCCAATACAGAAATTTTGTTTGACATCTGGCTGAAAATGACCACGACGACGATAAGAACAAAGAAAACAGCGATAGCCATCACCCAATACTTCTTCTGTATACCGCCTCTTTTTTCCCCAAGCAACTGGGTGGCTTTTTTCCGAGAGATAATCACCTCATCCGGTTTCTTATCCGCCAAATACTCCATAAGCCACGGGATAGTCGTGAACCACTTATTCTCTTTTTTCACCGCTTTCAAAAGCTGTCTGCGAGAAAGCAGGCTCAAGTATTCCTGGCTGTACGAGCAGACTTTTGAGGCCTCCCACATAGTGAGATATTCGGTTTTCATAGTATGCATATATTTTGAGTGAAAGAAATACCCGTGGCGGCACACCGGAGGCTGGGCCGTCCACTCACCAGAAGCAGTATGCCGCTCCTTTCTCCTGAAAAACAAAGAAACCGGGCATTCACCCGGTTTCTTTGCCGTATCGGATATATCCGATACTCTATTACTTACCCATTATAGCAAGAAAATAGAGGAAAGTCAACCCCGCACTAATTTTCGTTCAAAGAATACTTTAGTCGGCGTTTGAGATGGGAAAGCGATTGGCCATATTGCTTCAATTGTTTCTCTCGAAGAAAAGCATCTTTTGAAGAAAAATAAGCTTCATAATACAACACTCTCCATTGATGCCCTTGGGTAGAAAATGACTTATCCGTATTATGTTCCACAAGTCTCTTTTTCAAGTCACTTGTACAGCCATAATAGAATTCATCACATTCATTTTTAAGAAGGTACACGTAGTACATAAATGCTTTAACTAAAGGAAAATTAGTGCGGGGTCAATGCAAGCAGGAGTGGGGCACTGTTGCTACTGTATTTTCCATTCTAGATTCCTCAGAATATTCTCCAAATCTTCTCGCAAGGTGTCAATGCGCAACGGAGAGGTGGTGGAGATGCTCAAAATGAAGTTTTTTTTCTGAAAAAATGCCGTTTGTTCAAATACTTGGGAATTTTTCGTAAAAAGAACGCCGTCAAGATCCTCCCACCCTATGGATGTACGGGCGTATGTCTTGGGATGAAGGAGGCGCATCTGAAATGATGGCGAAACTTCGAAGTTGCTTTCTTCACGCTGCTCTACGATTATCGCGATCTTCCTGCCCTCAAAATCTGCCGCGGAAAGAAAAATACTTTCCTTGACCGGTCCGTTGACAGGGGTCTCACGTGCTTTCTCCGCATATATGCCCGGATATGAAAATGTCAGATATTTCCCTTCATACTGTTTTGGCTTTTTGCTGCTGTCCCTATCCTCTGCCGGCGCTTCTTTCGCCACCCGCACCTCCCCGATCGCCGGTTTCTGCAGGAAAAGCCAAGTGCTATACGCACCGCTAAAGAGAAAAAACAGTATCAAAAAGAGAAAAATCAAAAAACGATAACGTTTATAGAAAGGCGTGGAGTCTTTTGGCAAAGATGTTTGTTTTCGTAGCCACATAAAATACACGTTTTCTCACAAAGCCTTTTTTTCACCCATATGTTTATGGCCTCCTCGTATCACATACCCCCAACATACTGCTCCCAATGCGAGTAAGAGGATAATAATAGTCGGTGGAATAAAGTTAAATTGTAAAGATGTGGTCGTGAAATCATCTTTGCCATCATAACGATAAGCTATTTCCATCGTATAGCGTCCTGGAATAAAACTCGTCGCAAGCCTGACGAAGTGTACCGGATAAACACGGAACGTTTCCGGCAGGATGAGTGCAGATTCCTGGTTGATGATGCCTTTGGCGACTACACGCCCGAAAGGATCCGTCACACTAACAATGCCCCGCGGCACCAGATGCACATTACCGCCATTCTGGAAACGCATACGAAGAACGTCTCTGAACTGCACATAATTGCTCTCGTACTCTTGTCCGCTCAACTTGAGGTCATATATCTCGCCGCCGACTTTTTTCACGAAGACGAGCGTCGTGAACAGCTGATTCACTGATACGTTGTTTGCCACATCATCCGTGTCAGTCCCATTGTCTGTCTGAAACGTGAGCGCGCCATAATGCCCGCCGGGACTAAGCGTTTCGCGATTCTCGATCGTCACACGAACCTTCCCGATTTCACCCGGATCGAGCGTCAGCACGTCTTTTTCCAGATGCATCCACGAAGCCAGAGCGTACTTTTTCTCCAGGTCGCTCGAAGCACCAAGGAGGGCCACCCCGCCCGACTCATCGAGGCTCCCGAAATCAAGAACAGACAGACGCAGGCTCACGGAAACATCGGTATCATTGGCAACCGATACGACGAAGTTCTGCTCCTGATATTGTTGATCAAGAATAATTTCCTGAAATGCCGGGCTCACTGTCAGGCCGTGTTGTTCACCTGCAGCATAAAGACGCCCTTGAGGGGATAACATGCCGACAACAAAAAGAATCGACAGAAAAAGTTTCATCACGTTGCAATCATTTCTTAGTCTGTGGTTTTCGGAATATCTTGTTCCAGATATTGCGTAGCGTGGAACGGATACCGATAAAGAAGAATATGCCGACGACCAGAAGCGCGATAAGCATCCGCCAAGGCACCACCCAGAAACTCACCTCTCCCTCGATCGGCACATCCCGCGTCCCGTCGTCGTAGATGAGGAGGAGCTTGGCTGTGTACTTGCCGAACCTGAGTTTGGAAGCGTCATTCCAGTCCCATTTGAGCTCGTACTGCGGATTCCCTTGTTCATCAAGGGTGGTTTTCCCGTCTTGAATTTTCTCTGTATACACCGGAAAGCCGTCTGTCCAGGAAGCATCGAAGTTGCGATTGGAATTGGGCAGGATATTGCCTTTCTCACTGTTCACTTCGAGGATGGCGATGTCGTGAGTTTTCCCCTGATCGATGAAGATGTTGCCACGGGGTGCGATATGGACGTTGCCGGAATTCTTGAGCCTGATGCTGAATGTCGCGGGGAGGAATTCGTAGAATTTCTTGCTGACAGAGAACTCAACTACTTCCACCTCACGTTTGGCATCAGGCACCCGTGCTTCAAGAAGGACGAGAACAGCGGTGCCTCCGACGACGGCTGTCTGGCTGGACTGCAGCTGTTTCACATCTTGGGATCTGGAGAAGACGAAAGCGTAGTAGTAGCCGAAGGAGGCGGTCGGCGGGACAGCAAAAGTGGCGGTGATCGTTTTCCACTCATCGGGAGCGAGTGTGAATGTCGGTTCTGAGAATGTTACCCAGTTGAGGAAGTCATCGGTGGGTTCTGGTTCCAGCAATTGAGGCTTGCCTGACTCTTCGTAGGCTTGAAACTTCATCAGGTCGATCTTCAAAGTTTCTGGCTGGGTTCCACCGTTCTTCACTTTGAGTTCCGTGGTGATGGTGGTACCCGGCTTAGTGACGAGGTTGATGGGAAGGGGGGAAGTGACGAGGCGGAGGCCCTGGTCCGGAGCTTGGGCGGAAGCAAGAGAGACAGTCAACAGATAGCAAGAAACAATCAACAAGCTGAAAATAGCAGAGGAAAAGTTTTGGATTCGGAAAAAATTCATACGGTTATTTTTGCTGCATTTTTTTCAGACGTTTGCGCAAGCGGATGACATATAATACCAAGCCTACAATGAGAGAGAAGTTGAACAACGCTACCAGCACCATCCGCCAAGGCACCACCCAGAAACTCACCTCTCCCTCGATCGGCACATCCCGCGTCCCGTCGTCGTAGATGAGGAGGAGCTTGGCTGTGTACTTGCCGAACCTGAGTTTGGAAGCGTCATTCCAGTCCCATTTGAGCTCGTACTGCGGATTCCCTTGTTCATCAAGGGTGGTTTTCCCGTCTTGAATTTTCTCTGTATACACCGGAAAGCCGTCTGTCCAGGAAGCATCGAAGTTGCGATTGGAATTGGGCAGGATATTGCCTTTCTCACTGTTCACTTCGAGGATGGCGATGTCGTGAGTTTTCCCCTGATCGATGAAGATGTTGCCACGGGGTGCGATATGGACGTTGCCGGAATTCTTGAGCCTGATGCTGAATGTCGCGGGGAGGAATTCGTAGAATTTCTTGCTGACAGAGAACTCAACTACTTCCACCTCACGTTTGGCATCAGGCACCCGTGCTTCAAGAAGGACGAGAACAGCGGTGCCTCCGACGACGGCTGTCTGGCTGGACTGCAGCTGTTTCACATCTTGGGATCTGGAGAAGACGAAAGCGTAGTAGTAGCCGAAGGAGGCGGTCGGCGGGACAGCAAAAGTGGCGGTGATCGTTTTCCACTCATCGGGAGCGAGTGTGAATGTCGGTTCTGAGAATGTTACCCAGTTGAGGAAGTCATCGGTGGGTTCTGGTTCCAGCAATTGAGGCTTGCCTGACTCTTCGTAGGCTTGAAACTTCATCAGGTCGATCTTCAAAGTTTCTGGCTGGGTTCCACCGTTCTTCACTTTGAGTTCCGTGGTGATGGTGGTACCCGGCTTAGTGACGAGGTTGATGGGAAGGGGGGAAGTGACGAGGCGGAGGCCCTGGTCCGGAGCTTGGGCGGAGGCTGACAGAGGGAAAAGGATGATGGATACGAGATACAAGATGAGAGATAACACTGAAAAAACAAGGCCTAAAAAGACTGGCTTGAAAGAAAAAGATGTAAGAAATATACGCATAAAAAGTGTCTCTATTATAGCGCATCCCCCCTTGTTATGAATAGGGCACCCGATAAATCCAACCCCTTCCCTACAGGGGTAGTAAACCCTGTAGGGAAGATTTGTGCTTCCATTCATCGCCGCGGCGAATCTATCGGCGGAAAAAACTATTCTTCAGGTAGTTCCTTTTCGCCATCCAGCTTGCGTACCAGATCGCGCATCAGCATAACGCTTATCAACAAGAAAATAGCACCGCCCACCCGCAAACCTTTGCTCCACAAAGCGACATCTATCGTTTGGCTTACGTAGAAACCAAGAATTTCCGCCAGCACCAGACACACGGCCGCCGCGACGAAAAATTTATATGAAAGGTCCAATTCCTTTTCTACCCGCCACACGATCCCCACGGCAAAAACCAAGATAAGCATAAAAATTGCTATCGTCACCGAGTCCATCCCGAGAAGGATTGTTTTCATAGTCATCGAACCACCCCCTTTCTCTTACGGAAGAATCCCGCTTTTCTCAGCTGTTCTTCTGTGATATGCCGCAGAGCATGC
Source organism: Candidatus Moraniibacteriota bacterium (assembly GCA_023261685.1). Lineage (GTDB taxonomy): Bacteria > Patescibacteriota > Minisyncoccia > Moranbacterales > UBA1568 > UBA1568. The sequence goes on from JAHFOM010000025.1 coordinate 7,422, forward strand.
AGGTACATCCAGTATTCCTTGATAAACAAAAGCAGCCAGAGAAGAAGCGATAAGAGCATCAGGAGCGTTATCCAGCCGAGGTTGCGGACAATCTCCGGATATGTGATGGTCAGTCCTCCGCCAAGACGTACGAGCGGCCTTTCCAATATCGTAAATTCCTTCGTTTGGCTGACATTGAGCCGATCGAATAAAAATTCAGATTGTAATAAGTATGTTCCCGCGACTGCATACGACGGGATATCCAGCTGCTTGCGTATTGCTTTCTCTCGACGGATCAACTCCTCGTGTGTCAGAGACACAAGGATATTACCCTTATCGTCCACGATACTGAAACGGATCGGGATTTTCACATTATGATATTTTTCAGAAAGATACTTGACGAACAAGGAGAGATACAGCACCTGCCCCGGCAGCACTTTGTCACCCTTCTCTTCGATCACCAAGGAGAACGCTATCGGGGACTCCTGACTAGGCTGCGCCGTGCCATTACTAGTCGATGTGACTGTTTTCTCTGTACCCCCTCCCCCCGTATCGTCTTTCTTTTTGATACCAAATTCGAGAGAAGCTGTCGCTTGTCGTGTCGCATCATTCGAATCGATAGCCGTCACCGTAAACGTCTGCGTACCAGAAGCAAGGCTGACAGGTGGTTTCCATTCCCAGTACCCATTGATATTGGCGACAAATGAAGCGATAAAACTATCCGTTGTCCCAATAACCACTTGGATGGTTGCACTCGGCATAGTGGTCGTCCCCGAAAAGACCGGGCGACGATCACGTACACTCGGCATCCCGTCATATGAATCGACACCTCGTCCACCGAACGAAACTATATTCACTGTTGGAGCGACCGCCGTGATGGCACATTCACTCGGCGTCACAACTGTTACAGGAAGAGACGCCGCAAAACCAGGCCCCATCGGGCCATTGGCAGTCACGATATACTCATACGTCGTACCAAGCGCTACATTGAGATCGGTATATCCCGATACGGTCAATCCGGTCACAAGAGGCAAACTATCACGGTCGATATCGTATGTATAGGTATTGGCATCATCCGCCCAATCAAGCGTGACACTGAGAATACCGGTGGTACTGTTGCATACAGGAGCTCCTGTCACGACAGGTTGTTCCGGCGGACCCAGTACCGTCGCTGTGGTAACGATAGTATCGTCTGCCAAAGCGTGATATTTCTGCCGCAGATCGTACGAAAGAAACCCCGGATCAAAAAAGGCCACCAAAAAATAAGCGCTCAGGGAAAGTACCGTAGCCACCATATGCACACGGAGCAACTTCTTGAGCCAGACACTTTGAATCGGCTTTTTCTTTTTCTGCATAACCGGTCAGTAGAACTTCAACAATTATTATACAACCTCTACAAACACCCAGTTGCAGTTTCACTGCCGGGCATATTGTATAGTATACCACGCGACCAGAGATATTTTCAGAAACAAAAGCCTCCTTTCGTTTGAGCGAAAGGAGGCCTCTCTTTTTTGGGTAACATTAGCGCTCTCCCTAGAACCGGCCAGCAGCCACGACGGTCAGGGTATCGGTGTAGTCACTCGCGGCGGCCTGCACAGCAGAGATTCTTGCAAGTGACTTCATAATTACCGTATCCCCATCGGTTGTCCCGCTACTCGCTGCTACCGGCTGAAACGTCGTAGAAAGCGTACCCCCCGTGTTACTTGAGTTACCATCATACTCCGCACCATAACCAGCTGCTTGGGTTACTGTTCCAGTACCCGTTCCACTATCAGTAAAAGTAACATCCAGTAAATAACCATTTGTACCACCAGTTAAAGCTGTTGGTGTATCATCAATTGATCCAGTCGTAGCGATAGTTGCTCCTGTGGATGCTGAATTCAATGCGGCGTTGGCGCTCTTGACCCAAGCCACCCACCCAGAAGCAGCATTGGTAGCGATGGTCGCTGTCACGCCGTTTGACAACTGTGCGGTGGTAGAAAGGCTGCTCGCAAACGTATCTGTGTTGGCAGAGAGACTGAAGGTAAATGTAGATGGAACTGTTGCTGTCACCACGATCTGATCATCGGAAATGATAGAGAGAGCGTAACTGGAAGAATTTCCACCACTCGCAATAGTGCCAGTTTTGTCGTTCCCTGCCGTACTATTCGTCACTGCGGTAGTACTGGACCAGTTAAAACAATACAGGGTATTGGCAGTCAAGTTAGAGCTGGGAAAAGTAACGGCTTGGCTCGTAACATTGGTGGCCGTACCAATGCCCGCCCAGGCGGTAGCCCCGGAAGGCAAGTTGGTTGTCGTTACAGTGAAAGTAGCGGCTAAGCCAAGGGTGAAACCAGTCGGGAACGTCACAACGACATTTGATTCTGTGACATCGGTCACTGCCGTTTTTGCACACACGAGCCCTGTTGTTGCGGTAGAGGCCTTTAACCGATCAGGCCGAACATATGCTTGTTGCAAGCCAGCCGCTTCTGCTTTTTCAGCAAAAAGAATGGGAATTACCAAAACAAAAAGCAGAGTAAAAATCCCGAGAACCGCCGTCCGTTGAGTCGAAGAATGAATCATAAATATTCAAACCCAATTTAGTTTTTATTTTTGCCGAAAAATTACTTGATTTCAACTCTTCTACTATCCATTGTACACGAATATATGCCTCTTGTCAAAGATTTTTTGTCAACAATCAAAAACTGGCGGAAGCGATGACGGTCAGGGTTTCGGTGTAGTCGCTCGCAGCGGGAGTGACGGCAGAGGATTTTGCCTTGAGAAGGAATGAGCCGCGGCCATTGGTCGTGGGGGCGGATGCAGTGAATATTTCTCGGATAGTCGTATCGGTAATGCCGACTTCATTCCCTGTCTTATCATACAGCGTCACTTCCGACAATCCGTTCGTCGCCGTCGAACTCTGTGCTCCGAAGCCCTCCGACAGACTTGTCAAATCATTCGTCACCGCATTGATAGTGTAACTCGCTCTCGCGCTCTGCAATCCGGCGTTAGTACTGTACACGTAGACGCGGCCGCCGCTCTCGCCATTGGTAATGAAGTCCACCCATATCTTATCCGTACTATCAACTACTGTGCCCGCAAACAAACTGCCGAGGTTGATTGTGGAAACGCTATTATCCACATCGGTCGCGGCGACATCAATATCAAACGTCATCTGCGGGCTGACGGTCGCCGCGGTCGCAGTCGGTCCGTAGCCGGTTTCGGTGAACTTCCCCTGCCAGGCTTTGACTTTCACTTTGTACTCCGTACCGGATACCAGCCCGATAATGAGCGTGCCGGAGGCGCTCCCCCAGTTCGCATAGGTCTGATAATCCTCGATGCCGAGTGTCGCACCGACCGTATCATCGCTCTGGACGTAGCGCGTATCACTGACAAAGTCATCCGTGCTGATCGCGATGGCGAATTTCGTATCGCTCGGATTGCCCCCTATATCCAAGACGATTTTCAATTTGTTGTAATAATTGCTCGGATTGGTAAACGTCGGCGCTGAAGGCACATTCGCCTGATTGGTAAAGAGCAGTCCCGATCCGAGGTCATAGTTTGTGCCGTCCAAATTACCCGCACTCTGCTCCCCGCTTACGGCATCAAGCGCATAACTCCCCGAAGTCGCATTGGAGACGCCGCCCGAACCGAATCCGAAATCCTTGAGTTGATAATTCGTACTGGCCGGAAAAACAAAAATGAGAAAAAATCCCGCTTGAAGCGAGAAGAGTTTCTGAAAAAAAATCGATTGCTTTGCCATAAAAAAACCAACACTATTTCCCGATAATAACCGTTATTTTCGAAACGGATGTTTCCTTATTTTTAGCATCAGCGGGCAAGATGACCGCTTGCGGATATTTCTTAGCGACGCTCCCCTTGATGATCTCCGCTTCTTTTTGGAGGTTCGTCGCGTAGTACACGGTCACGCCGACATAATCCTTGATGGTATTGCCCGGCTGTACTTTAGAATAGCCTTCTTTCTTTAGTGCATCCGCCAAAATACCGGCGCTGCCCTTGGTGCCACCGCCGTTCAAGACGCTGACTGTCATTTTTTTTGCGCTTTGCAAAAGAGCGTCGCTGTCCGAAGTTTTTTCCTCGACGACCGGCGCGAGTTCATTCTGTACCTCTGAATCAGAAGTCTGCTCCTCCGTATCAACAGAAGATACTGACAGCGCCGTTATGGAAGGCTGATTCGTTATCGCGCGTTCTGCCTGCCAAGTTGAATACACGACATATCCGATACCACCGATACTCGCCAGCACAAAAAGCAACATACTGAAAAACAACAGCGCACCCCACAATGGCTCACGAGCCTTCCTTGTACTCGTCTCCTTCTGATTATCCGTAAGAATTTCCTCCATATCCGCTTCCGTTTTTATTGTTCGCATATATATTCTCAACACTTCACTCCTTTGAGTATACCACACTGAAAAACATTTTCCGCTACACTGATCTTTTCGACAACCACAACTCGACACTTCACTCTTTTTTCTTTTTAACAATAGCGCTGGTACCGATACCCAGAAGTTTCACCCCATAATACACGATACATGCGATGATCAGAAAATCAATCGTCACACTGATAAAATCTCCCCATAAAATCTCCACTTCTCCAATCTCTGTTTTCATCATTTTCAGGTTTTCTGTTGCCCCAAGCACCAAACTGAGCAGAGGATTGACAATGTCCGTCACCAAGGCCGTCACCACCTTGGAAACCGCTCCCCCGAGAATAAAGCCAACCGCCAGACCGACCACTCCCTGCTTCCGGATAAAATCCATAAATCCCGCCAACTGTCCTTGCATAAAAAATCCTCTTATATGCTTACTCTTTCAGTATAATGCTTTTTGACAGAAAATCCCACCACTTCATTCTTTCTGCTTTCAGCTCATTTATTCCTTGTAAAATGTCCAGTGGCATACTATCCTATACAGTATTCATAATCAGCATCAAAACACTCATGTCTCACAAGCAATATGCTCCTTCTGGTCTAGAACAGCTTATCCTCAAGGTTCCGCACCACATCGGTTCGCTCGCATCACTCTTCGTCCATACCCTGCTGTTCATCGGCATTTTTTCTTTACATTGGATCGACTTTACCTTTGATCAGATACTACTCATCCTGACCACTCTCGTGTCGCTTGAAGCCATCTATCTCTCTGTGTTCATTCAAATAACCATCAATCATCAGGCCGAACAAATTGAGGAAGTGAGTGAAGACGTGGAAGAGATGTCCAAAGACATCGACACCATCCAAGAAGAAGTCAAGGAAATTGGGGAAGAAGTCGAGGATCTCGGAGAAGAAATCGAACAAGATGACAAGGAGGATGCCGAGGAACGCGCCCAAGATATGCGCCGCATCACACGCCTTGAGGCAGTACTCGAAGAACTCCTCACCGAAGTCCGCAGTATGAAAAAATAACTTCCAGGCAGGTTACCGACACAACTCTATGAGTGATCACCAAGCGCAGATCATCTACCTTTCTCACGGTGGCGGACCACTGCCACTGATGAACGATCCCGGACACCGGGCGATGATTGATTTTATGCGGACGCTGCCATCGAACATCCGTAGGCCCGATGCCATTCTTGTTATCAGCGCGCATTGGGAAGCACCGGTCGCAACCCTTCTCAATGCGACTCACCCGCCACTCCTTTTCGACTATTATGGTTTCCCACCAGAAACCTATACCATTACCTACCCCGCGCCCAACAACACCACACTCGTCAAAAAAATTACCGCCCTGCTCGCAAATAACAATATACCGTCAGACACTGATCCAAGTCGCGGATTCACTCATGGCGTCTTCATTCCCCTCACCC
>JAHFOM010000063.1 GCA_023261685.1 Candidatus Moraniibacteriota bacterium
GCGCGTATGGAAAAATTGGAGTGTTTGCTCCACGTTAAATTGAGAAAAAGAGGAAAACAAAAACTTAGCATTCTCCTTGAAGTGCGCCAAAAACACGTTCCGATCAAATTCCGCATTGGTCACGTTGGAACGTCCGCCGCCGGTGATGAGAAGCTTCTTGCCGAGTGTCGCGTTCTTTTCGAGAAGCACGACACGCGCGCCACATGCCGCCGCCCGCCCTGCCGCCATCATCCCTGCCGGTCCGCCTCCGATGACTGCCACATCATAGCGCATGACTCACACTGTTATTCAGATTACAATATATCATCCCACACTCACACTACCCGGTCAATGCAGAATAGTATATAATGGAAAAAATAACGGGTATGCACCCGATTTTACCGGCACTACGTTCGGAAACAAAAGGAAACTTTTGTTTCGCTCGCTTCGTTTGATAATAACTCATTAAAACAATACACTATGCACAAGCAAGCCATCCAGCGTTCGGGATTATGTCATCGCTCTTTTGATCGCATCAGCGCTGACTGTGTTTCTAGGATTCTATCTTTTCATCCGACGTGGCTATATGTTTGATGCCCCGCCGACAGCCGATATGCTGTACGTCCCCAACAAAGCTATCGTCGGAGCCGGAATGATTCTCCTCGCCATCACCTTCCTTATTGGTCCGGTTGTTCGCTATTTTGATCGTTTTGACAAATGGCTCGGTTACCGTAAAGAGATCGGTATTGTAGGCGGATTTCTTGTTTTTTTTCACACAATTATTTCGTATTTTTTTCTCCCACTCAAATTTCCCCAGTCAAAAATGGCTCTTGACTCACTGACATTCGGTGCCGGTCTCATCGGTACGCTCCTGCTTATTTTTCTCTTCATCATTTCTTTCAAAAAAGTCATTGAATGGATGGAGGGAAGCCGCTGGTGGTTCCTGCAGAGATGGGGATTGCGGCTCGTCATTCTCTTCACCCTGATTCACGTCTATTCAATGAAGTGGACGGGCTGGATGAAATGGCTCAAGCAAGGCGGTGGCGCGCCAACAGCCGAACTCGCCAACCCACAGATGGCGGGGCTCGGCATTCTCGTGATGCTCTTCGTCACATGGGTCACCGTCGTACGGCTCTACGAATCCCTCTTTCTCTTCAAAAGTCTTGGGCTGACTCCCAAGGAAGTTTCAATGGATGCAAAACTCAAAGCGCACGGCCGCCGTTTCTTCATCGGCAGTTTCTGGGTATTGGTCATCCTCTACTTCTTCGTCATCACCCGTTGGATGTGACGGGTACACTCTCTGAAAGGTACAGAGATTTCCTTCTACTGATTTGTCTGCTGCCTATTCAGCCATTTCTCCCGTGCGTAGGCGATAATACCGGGGAGAAAAGAGAGAAAGATGATGAGCAGAATAATCGGTAAAAGGTAGTGATCCACGTCAATCATACTCCCCAAAAAATACCCGAGTACGACCAGTCCGACCGTCCATACGAACGCACCCAGAATATTGTAGATAAGAAATGTACGGTAACGCATATTGGCAACACCGGCGACAATGGGCGCAAATGTGCGCACGATCGGCATAAATCGCGCCAGCAGGATCGTTTTAGGACCATGCTTCTCATAAAAATTCTGCGCCCGCAAGGCGTGGCGTTTCTTGAAGATAAGAGAATCTTCCCGGCTGAAGAGTCTCGGACCGATGCGCCGTCCGAATTCATAGCCGACCATATTGCCTACAGTAGCGGTAATAAACAGCCCGAAGATCAATACCGGCAGTGAAAAAAAATGCTGTCCCGCTAAAAATCCAGCCACGAACAAAAGACTGTCGCCCGGCAAGAAAAATCCAAGGAACAGCCCCGTCTCCGCGAAGACGATACCAAACAAACCCACGTAGCCGACCGCTTTGATCAGTCCGATCAGATCACCGCGGAACACACCATCGATAAACACCTGTATAAACTCCATAGAACTATCCTTACAAAATTATCCTTTCCATTATATCCGATAATAGTAAAAGAAAAAACCTCGGCTGAATGACCGAGGTTTTTCAAGACGACAAGAGAAGCGTCAATTATTTCAAGACTACGGTTGCACCCGCCTCTTCGAGCTTCTTCTTGAAGTTCTCAGCATCAGCTTTGGAAACCTTCTCTTTGATAACTTTCGGAGCGGCATCTACCAGATCCTTAGCCTCTTTCAGACCAAGTCCCGTAATTTCACGTACTGCCTTGATGGCATTGATCTTCTGCTGGCCGGCGGCAGTCAGCTCGACATCAAACTCCGTCTTTTCTTCGGCAGCTTCCGCGGCGGCAACCGGTGCGGCTCCCATCATCATCGGAGCAGCAGCAGATACACCAAACTTGTCCTCGAGCACCTTGACGAGCTCGGACAGATCAAGCACGCTCATCTTTTCGATCTCCGCAACGAGTTTCTCAAATTTCTCCGGCACGACGACGTCTTTCTTTTCCTCTGACATATGATTATATTAACGCTGATTACTCAATTGATAACAAAATATTTATGCGGTCTTTTTCTCCTCAATAGCCTTGAGCACTTGGACCAATCCGCTCAAATTGCCCGACAGTACCCGGACAAAACTGGTAATCGGAGCAGCGAGCGTTCCGACCAACTGTGCCCGGAGCTCATCCTGACTCGGCAGTTTGGCGAGTGCCTTGACCTCATCAATGGAGAGTTCCTTGATACCAAGCGTCCCTCCTTCGATGGTAAACGGGACATCCTTGTTTGCTTTGGCAAACTGCGCGAGAACCTTGGCGGCCGTCACTTCATCCTGAGAAAATGCGACACCAATCTGACCATCAAGCTTCCTTACATCGACAGCGATACCGGCTTCTTTGAGGGCGATATTGAGCAACGTTTTCTTCAATACCTGCCAACCGGAACCGTTCTCTGAAAGCTCTTTGCGGACAGCGCTGACATTTTTTACCGATACGCCCTTGAAATTTGCGAATACCAGAGCCTTCGAGTTTTGAATCTTCTTGGCTACTTCGGCGACAATCGCTTTCTTCTGTTCTTTGTTCTGCATAATAATCAAGTCATTAAAAAAATCCACGGCTAGTAGAACCGCAGACTTCAAGATTCAACACATACTCCTGATGCTATCTTTTCGACTGTCATCGAGAGTGTGCCTATCCCGCAAAACGCAATGCTTTACGGGGTTCCTCGTGAGGACTTCGTATCCACTTCTTCCTTCCAAAATCAGGTCGGAGGTGGATATGCCTCATATCTACGGATATTCTATTGTACTTCCATACTACCGGAAGTGCCATTCACTGTCAACCCTCAGACTTCAGATACTTTCTCAGCTACTGGCGCAGCTTCAGCTTCAACCGGAATGACCGCTTCTCTTACTTCTTCAGCCGCAGATGCCTCAACCTCTT
>JAHFOM010000064.1 GCA_023261685.1 Candidatus Moraniibacteriota bacterium
TGGAGCGGCTTCTTTTGGACGGGTCAGGGAAAAAACACCGATACCGAGAATGACGATCAGGCTTCCTCCGATGAGGACAGCTTTTTTTTGCTGTTGACGGAGATTTTTCCACAGGAGTGAAGTACCTCGGAACAGTCCGTACAGTATGGAGCCGGTCGTTTTCAAGAGCGACACAGAACATTGCCAGCCTTTTCGGACAATGGGTTGAAGCGCGCGGAGCCGAAGCGAAGCATCTCTCAGTCGTTCAGTTGAAGGTACTGTTTTTGGCAGGGGAGAGCGCGGAGCAAAAGGTATTTGTGACGCAGAATTTTTTTGAGAGAACGTGGCGATTTTTTCTCTGAGAAAGGGCGGGATATCAGGATTATTCTCCACATCGGCTGAAGTGAGGATTTCTTCTCTTGTTTTTTGGTATGTGGGTATGGGTGACGTGAGCAGGCGCGGATCGGTTTCCGGCTTCGGCGATAATCGGCTGACTTTTTTTCTCACAGTAGGAATTTTTGGCAACCGCAAAGAGCGTATCAGAGCGTATGCTTCGCGTGATCCTTTTCTCAATTGTCTGCCTACTAGGCGTCCGATTTTTCGGATGACGATCAGAGAGCGCTCTCTGAAAATGTTAAAAAATATGAAACTCTGTTTCTTTCCTTTGCGAAGCAGTTTCCCTTGGGAGCCAAGAAATGCACTCATCGTGTGGCTGATATCTTGCCAGATAAGTCCTGCCTGCTCAACAGATTGGCGCGACTGGAATTTCTCGATCGTGTCACCTTGGACATAGATATGTCCGGTTTTGGAATCGATGTACTCGGAAGGAAGAGGTGTTTGAGAAGGGATATTTTCTGGTGTTTCGGGGTGGCCTTGCGAGACGCGAATATTCGGAGCGAATGTCTGTTGACTGAAGACATTGGAGAGAGCTTCTTTGATGCTTTCGTCTTTTTTCTTCGGCGTCGCAATAGGTTTGCCGAGAGCGATGTCGATAATGATGGTTCCCGCCAGCTCAAGCTCATTGGTAAGGGCGGTCCGGAGAAATTGGGCGAAACGTTCGCTGTCGTTCATACGGAGAGCATTCTTTTGCAAGTCTTCGTGGGAGAGGAGCGTAAAAAGTTCTGGTGAAGTGAGAATGACCTTGTCATTTGCTAGCAATCGCCCGCTGGAAACTTCGATGAAGGTTTTGATAGGATGAATGGAAGACTCTTCTGACGCGAGTCCGGCGCTGATTTCGGAGAGTTGTCCGTTGCGGAGGAGGAGAATTTCCGCTTTGCCGGTCGCGGAAAAATGGATGTTATTTTTTTCCAGTATGCCGAGGACGCCGTGAAGTTTTCCGAGCCAGGCGATGTTGCCGTGCTTGACCAGTTCGGCGAGCGCGAGGTTGATCTTGTGCAGAGAGGCTTCGAAGCTTTCGATGGCGCCGCGCCTCGGGTTGCTGAAGTACTCTTTCTTGGCGACAGAAGCGAGAAAGTTGACGATATAGGCTGAGTCTTCGCTTCGTTCTGATACTTCAAAAACACCGACAAGCGTGCCGAGCGCGCTCGCGGTGATATTTTCACCGCTGTAGTTGAAAACTTTGATGAAGGGTTCAAGAGTGCGCCCGCGGACCGCGAGGATTTCCGTCGTGACTTTCTCCAGTTCAGTCGCCATTTTTATTTTTTCCGGGCGCTTCTTTTCAGGCATAGCTATTGTTATGAATCTTACAACGCGAGTGGCAAGAATATTATACCATATATATATGTAAAAAGCTCTATACAGCGAGCTTTTCAGCCATCTCTGTGTACTCGGATATCGTCAGAAAGACCCTTTTGACTTCCCTTTCTTTTTTCCGTATACTGAGGAGAGAAGACTCTGTCGTCGGTATATTTCCTAATGCCTGCAATTCTATGTCGCTTGCCATCTTTGATACGCTGTTTGGATCGAAAGCCCGCGCCCGCCTTATCCGCTTCTTTCTCGTCAATCCCGGTACGGAGTTTTCGGCGTCTGAAGTGGTGGAGAAAACCTTGATTTCTCGATCCGATGTCACCCGCGAACTGGCCCGCCTCACCAAGATGAAGCTCTTGTTTGAGCGTTCCCGCAAAGGGAAAAAATGTTTTGTCGTCAATGAAGAATTTCCTTTTTACACAGAGCTGAAAAGTCTGGTTTCAAAGCTGAATATTCACGCACAGTCGCAGGTATTCCGCAAATTGAAAATAATCGGCGAGGTCAAGCTGATTCTCATCAGCGGATTGTTTCTCAATTATCCTAAGAGCAAGGTTGATATGATCCTGGTCGTCAACAACATCAACCGTACCAAACTCAAGCACGCCATAGTGCATCTGGAAGCGGAAGTGGGGAGGGAAATCCGTTTCGTGCTGATGAACAGCGAGGAGCTCCACTATCGGTTGAATATGTTGGACCGATTCTTTATTGAATTTCTCGAAGGCCCTTATGAAGGCGTGGTGAACAAGGTTCCTGAGCTCAAGCGTTTTATCGCCGGGCTGAAAAAGTAAGTATCTTTGAAAAAGCGCCTCTATGACATCATGGATAATGATTATTCTTCTCCTTGTGGTGGCCGGCCTCGTTTTATGGCTGGTTTTTTCTTTGCGTGAGCGGTTATTCTCTTCTGATACGACCGCGACCGAATTCAAAAGCGAGATGGAAATCCTGAATCGTCGCCTCGATGAGCGCCTCCACTCGGTTTCTGGCGCGTTCAATCAGCAGCTTTCGAATTTCCAGCAGATACTTGATAGTCGTTTGGCTGACAACGGCAAGCGCCTTGATGAGCGGCTTGACGGTGCCGCTCGCTCGTACGCCGATGTCCAGAAGAGTCTGGAACAGATGCGCCATTCGAGCGAGAAGATTCTCGAAGTTGCCAAAGAAGTGGCATCACTCCAAGAGATCTTGAAGGCTCCAAAGATCCGTGGCGGATTCGGCGAGTTGATGCTGAAGGACCTTCTGATGCAGATGCTCCCCAAGGAAAATTTTGAACTGCAGTACGCGTTCAAGAACGGCGAAGCGGTGGATGCCATCATCAAGCTCAAGGGCGGAATGGTCAGCGTTGATTCGAAATTCCCTCTGGAAAATTTCAAGAAGATCATTACTGCCAAGTCTGATGATGAGAAGCGGATAGCACGCCGGCAGTTTTATTCCGACGTGAAGAAGCATGTGGATGCGATCGCAAACAAGTATATCGTGCCAGCGGAAGGAACGCTGGATTTCGCGCTGATGTATATTCCGGCAGAGAACGTGTATTACGAGATTATCATCAAGGATGACGATGAACAGGGTTTGCTCGACTATCTGACGCAGAAGCGCGTGATGCCGGTTTCACCGAATTCTTTCTATGCCTATATGCGGACGATTCTTTTCGGACTGCAGGGTCTGCAGATCGAGAAACGCGCCAAGGAAA
>JAHFOM010000026.1 GCA_023261685.1 Candidatus Moraniibacteriota bacterium
CGGAGAACGGCAGGAAGTCATTTCCATAGAAGAAAAGCCGGCCATGCCCAAGAGCAATTTCGCCATACCGGGCATCTATATTTTCGACAAGGAAGCTTCTCGGATTGCCAGCACTTTGAAGCCTTCGGCGCGAGGAGAGTTGGAAATCGTGGATCTCCATCGCCGGTATCTGGAGCAAAAACAGCTGGATGTGCGCGTGATGAGTGGTGCGTGGTTCGACACGGGAACGCATGATGCTCTTTTGGAAGCGGCGGTCTATGCCAAAGAAAAAAAATTGGGTGAGCAGTTCGATCCGATTATCAGCGAGGCGCTTGCCGACTTCAACAAGGAATACAAGCGGATGGTGGCGCTCAAATCTTAAAAAAATACCTATGATGCTTCAAGCTCCGAGAAAAATCAAAAAAGCTATTCTACCGGTGGCAGGCTTCGGGACGCGGTTCTTGCCGGCGACCAAAGCCCAGCCCAAAGAAATGTTGCCGGTCGTGGATAAGCCGGTCGTGCAGTATCTGGTCGAGGAAGCGGTGGCCTCCGGCATCGAAGAAATCATCTTCGTTACGGGACGGGGCAAGCGCGCCATCGAGGATCACTTCGACGTGTCGTACGAATTGGAAGACACGCTGGTAGAAAAAAACAAGCACGACCTTCTGGAAACCGTGCGGAAGATTTCCGGACTGGCGAAGTTTTCGTATGTGCGTCAGCCGGTACCACTCGGCGATGGGCACGCGCTTCTGCAGGCGGCGCATTTGGTGGATGACGATGAGTCCGTTCTCGTGATTTTTGGTGACTGCATCTATGATGGTCTCGTACCGGCGTCGAAACAATTGATGGATGCCTACGCTCTCCATCAAGCGCCGATTATCGGGCTTTCGGAAGTTGCTTTGGAGGATGTATCGAAATTCGGTGTTATCGGCGGCGAAAAGATAAACGAGCGCGATTGGCTCATTACCGATATGGTGGAGAAACCGAAACCGGAAGACGCGCCCAGCCGTTCTGTCGCCGTGGGCAAATACATTATCACGCGGGATGTGTTTGATACGTTGGCGACGATGAGTCAGGGCAAATCAGGCGAGATCCGTCTGGCGGACGCGTTTGAAATTATGCTCGAACAGAAGAAATCGCTCTACGGAAGGATGCTCGATGGCACTTGGCTCGATACAGGGGATAAATTCAACTTTTTATGCGCAACGATTCATCTGGGACTGAAGCATCCGGAAATCGGTGAGCGTCTGCGTGATTATCTGAGAGAACTTTCTTTATAGGTATTTTTTGGTAATAGAGTGAGTCACTTACAATCTATGTACTGGATATACCTGACTTTTTTCGTGCTCATCATCCTGACTCCCAAAGTCATTCAGGGGGGAGCTTTGTTTTTTCGTGAAGAGGATCTTGAATCGCTTGTCATATTCTGTTTCGGTATGCTGGGGTTTGCTTTGTATCTTGCCAAGGAGAAGGCATTACTCCGGACTTTTCAAGAAAAGCTCCATCTGCAGAAGCAGAAGAACATTATTACCAAGGATCTTTCGGATTCTTATTCCTATATCGGCGGATTGAATCGGAAATTCGACGTTGTCAAGGAGCTTATTTTCCGTCTCCCGAAAGATACTGCGGAGACGCTCCGAAAAAAACAACCAGAATCATTCCAATCGATTCTTGAAGCCGCGCAGGTGTTTGCAAAATCTGAGAAAGTGTCACTTCGTTTCGTCGACACGAAAACCAAAAGTATCAAGAAAATACTGGAGAGTAGTCGAGGCAAAACATTCGACGGATTTGATGCCGAGACGCTTCTTTCGTCAAAAAAGACGTTTTGGGAAGAGCAAAATTTTGCGATCGCGAGGTCGCCTCTGCAGGCGAGGGGCATCGCGGCCTATATCATATTTTACAAGACGAGCAATCACATAGAAGACGCGGATGTTTTCAAAATTCTGGCATCGCAGGCGCTGCTTTTGTTTTCTCTCGAGCGTTCCGTGATCAAGGAGGAGCAGCCGGTTTCTGTAAAAAAATGAACTATGCGCATCGGAATAGACGCTCGTTTCTATGGGTCAGTTGGCAAGGGCTTAGGTCGGTATACGCAGAAACTCATTGAAGGTCTTGAGGCGTTTGATACGGACAATGAATATTTCATTTTTTTGGGACGGGAGAATTTTGGCGAATACGTACCGAAATACCCTCGCTTCAAAAAAGTATTGGCACGGTATCCGTGGTATGGTTTTTCCGAGCAATTCCTCTTTCCGTTCTTACTCCTCCGCTATCGTCTCGATCTGGTTCACTTCCCTCATTTTAATGTTCCCTTTTGGTATCCGAAGAAATTTATCGTGACTATCCATGATCTGATCCTCCTCCATTATCCGACACTCAGGAATACGACCCGCCCCGCGCTCTTGTACATAATCAAATTCAGAGCCTATCGTCTCATCATCGCCTCAGCCATCCGTCGTGCACGGCATATTATCACTGTTTCTCAGTTTACGGAGCAAGACATAGCGGAACGCTACCCGTTCGCCCAAGAAAAAATGTCCGTGACCTACGAGGCGACTGATCTGTTTTGTTCGTTTGTGTTACCGAGAGAAGAACGAGCGCTGCTCGGGCGTTTTTTGCTGTTACGATCGGATACTCAGGCTATGCCAGAAAAGAAGACGCGTGATATACTACGACCATACGTCCTCTATGTCGGCAATGCCTACCCGCATAAAAATCTTGAAGCGCTCTTACGGACGGCCGCCGTTTTTCCTGATATGATTTTCGTGCTGGTCGGCAAAGAGGATTATTTCTATCTGCGACTGAAGCAATCGGCAAAACAGAGAGGGTTGGAGAATGTGTTATTTACCGGTTTTGTGGATGACCATCAGCTGAACACTCTGTACCGATTCGCGGTCTGTTATCTCTTCCCGTCGCTCTATGAGGGTTTCGGCCTGCCACCGCTCGAAGCGATGGCGCGCGGTCTGCCGGTACTTTCTTCGGATCGGGGATCGTTGCCGGAAATTCTCGGAAGCGCAGCCCACTTTTTCGACCCGCAAGTCGAGGGATCGCTCGAAAAAGCTTTGGCAGCGATATTCGGATCGGAGGCGTTGCGAAATGAGCTCTCGGAGCGGGGGTACGCGCAGGCCGCCCGCTATAGCTGGGAAACGATGGCGAAAGCGACGCTGGCCCTGTACAAGGAGAGCATTCAAAACAAAAAATGAAAATGAACAATCGGTATGGCTTCTTCTCCTCGTAATAATCGACCCTCTCATCTTGCCGATATCCGGCCACAGTCGCCATCGAGGATTCCTCTTTTGCCGGATCGGGAGATGGAGAGACAAGCAGCAGGGACTTTTCCCGAAGAGACAGCATCTTCCGCTTATCGTGCAAGCGATGCCGACCCTTTTATGCCTCCCGTGTGGATGTCGCATTCTTCCCCGGTCCGGAGGTATGCCGGAACGCGCGGCCGATTTTCGAAGCGCCTGCGTTTTGTCTCGGTTGCCACCATAGGCATTCTTTTGCTGGTCGGAGGAGTCTTTTTGGGCGTGAAGAGTGCGGTGGAGAGTAAAAAAAATATAGAGAAAAACGGAGAGGACGGATACGCAAACCTCGCGCTGGCGGTCGATACTATTCAGGCGGAGCAGTTTGAGGGATCGCTGGCGCATTTCAACGAGGCCTATCAGGCGTTTTCTCGGGGTGCTGACGATCTCTCATCATGGGGAGGACCCTTGATTGATGTGACTCGTTTTATCCCCGGACTTTCTCGGGCTGCTTCTGGAAAAAATGCACTTTTGGCAGGAAAGTATTTTGCAGAGGCGGGGATACCGCTGGCAGAAGTTGCCGAAGAGCTTTCGCTTTCCAAAGAAGCCTACACAGGGGGTTCGAAGGTATCGCTTTTGGATTTCTTGAAACGCATCAAGCTTCCTCTCGGTAAGGCGGTCGAAGCGCTGGTTCTCGGCAATGAAGCGCTGGAAAAAGTGAGTGTTGGTGATATTCCAGAGGAGAAGCGCGAAACGTTCCTTCTGATGCGGCAAAATCTCCCGGTGCTTATCGGGCTTATCAAAAAATTCGAGCAGAATGAAGTGTTGCTGGAAGAGCTGTTGGGCGGCAACGGACCGCGCAAGTACCTCTTTTTGCTTCAGAATAACCACGAGTTGCGCGCGACAGGGGGATTTATCGGGAGCTACGCATTACTTGATGTCAATGACGGAGTCGTTCGGCGCTTTTTCATCGACGGTATTTTCAATCCCGACGGCCAGTTGAAAGAAAATATCGTTCCGCCCCAGCCGATTCAGAAGATCAGCGCCGGATGGAGTCTCCACGACAGCAATTGGTTTCCTGATTTTCCGGTCTCGGCGGAAAAGGCTATTTTTTTCTATGAGAAAACCGGCGGACCGACCGTCGATGGCGTGATGACGCTGACGCCGACCGTGATGCAGAAGCTGCTCGCCGTGACCGGACCGATCACGCTTCCTCAGTATGGGTTGACGGTGGATGCTGAGAATTTCATCCCGATCATTCAGGAACAGGTAGAAACGAAGTACGATAAGGAAGAGAATCAGCCGAAGAAAGTACTGGCGGATCTTTCTGTCCTGCTCCTCGAAAAAGTATTCGCTTCTCAGGATCCGGCGGAATGGTATCGGACTTTGGAGGCGTTGGTCGAGGGGCTCAATGAAAAACAGATACTCCTCTATATGCGTCATCCGGAAACGGAAGCACTCATCGACGCGGCCGGTTGGTCGGGTCGGGTGCTTTCGGCGAGCAAGGATTATCTCTCGGTTATTCATACGAATATCAACGGTTACAAGACGGACGGCGTCATCGATGAGACTATCAGACATCAGGCGGAAATCAGCGCGGATGGCTCCATCATCGATACGCTCTCGATCACGCGTACGCACCGTGGCGGACAGACGCCGTACGATTGGTGGAATAAGGTGAATGCGGATTATCTGCGCGTCTATGTGCCGCAAGGGTCAGAGCTCCTCTCTGCCAAGGGGACGACGTGGGAATTTCCTGAAGCCCCGCTCAATTACGAAGCGCTCGGTTTTCGACGCGACGCCGATGTGGAACGCGAAGAAAAGAACCTTACCATCGATGAGAAAAGCGGTACGCGCATCTATCAGGATGCCGGCAAGACCGTCTTCGGATCATGGGTATATGTCAGTCCCCAAGAATCGGTCACCGTCGAGTACCGCTATCGTCTGCCATTCGCTGTTGCTATGGACAAGATCAGCGCTGGTGATGTTGACACATACTCCGTGCTCTATCAGAAGCAATCCGGCTCAATCGGAAGCCGGCTCTTTTCCTCGGTCGTGTTTCCGGAGATGCTTGAATCAGTTTGGCAGTTGAATGGAAATCTGCTACCGTATGGACGTAAATGGAAACTTGAAACATCGATGAAAACGGATATTTTTGCCGGTATGGTTTTTGGTGCATCAAATAAATAACAATATGGTCAGACGACTTATCGGCACGCTTACTTTTTGGAGCAGCTCACCCAGCACAACGATTGGGGGAGCGGCTTTGCTTATCGCTCTTTCGGGTATCGTGAGCCGGATACTCGGATTCTTGCGTGATCGCATCTTGGCTTCCCAGTTCGGTGCGGGAGATACGCTTGATGCCTACTATGCGGCATTCCGGATACCGGATTTTATGTACAGTATGCTGGTGGTGGGCGCGCTTTCCGCGGCGTTTATTCCGGTATTTACCGGATTGATGAGCGAGAAAAAAGAAGCGGAAGCTTGGCGCTTGACGTCAGGTGTTTTGCATCTGATGCTTTTTTCCTTGGGAGTTTTTTCTTTTGGGGGCATCATTTTTGCTCCCTGGCTGGTGGATCTGATGGTGCCGGGATTCGACGAGGAGAAACAAGTGCTGGTTGTTCTGCTAACACGTATTATGCTGCTGAGTCCGATTTTTCTCGCGATCAGCGCGGTGTTTGGAGGAGTGCTGGTATCTTTCAAGCAGTTTGTCGCTTATTCGCTGGCGCCGATACTTTATAATATAGGTATCATTTCTGGAGTAGTTTTTCTGACGCCGGTTTTTGGTGAAGCGGGGTTGGCTTGGGGCGTGGTAATCGGATCATTGTTTCATATGCTCGTCCAGTATCCGTCCCTGCGTCGTTCCGGGTTTCGCTACCAATGGCATTTTTTGGATGCGTGGAAAGATCAGTCCGTCCGGCGCGTGATGAAGTTGATGATACCACGTTCGCTCGGTATGGGGGTCAGTCAGGTGGGCCTGCTGCTGGTTACCCTGTTCGCTTCGACGCTCGTGTCCGGAAGCCTCGCGGTCTTCACTCTGGCAAACAACATTCAGAGCGTACCGCTGGGATTATTCGGCATCGCTTTTTCGCTCGCCGTCTTTCCATCGCTCAGCCTGCTTATCGCTGAAAAGAAGGGAAAAGATTTTTTTAAGGTACTTTCGCAGACTGCTCAGCGCATCTTGTTTTTCGTCTTGCCGCTCAGTATCTTTATGATTATTTTCCGCGCCCAGTTCGTGCGTGTCATTCTCGGCGCCGGCTCTTTCAATTGGGAAGACACCATTATGACGTTCGAAGTACTGAAATTCCTCTCCATCAGCCTGTTCGCTCAGAGCCTGATACCGCTTTTCGCGCGCGCTTTCTTCGCGCTTCAGAATACCAAAACCCCGTTGTACATCGCGCTCATTAGTGAAGCGGTACATATCATCCTCATTCCGATTCTCCTTCCGGAATATGCGGTCCTCGGGCTGGCTATCGCGTTTTCTGTCGGTAGCATCCTCAACATCGTGCTCTTGTATATCGCCTTGAGGAAGCAGATCTCCGCGTGGAATGACCGCGTATTTTTTCTGCCGATCACCAAGATCTTTTTTGCGGCGGCGGCGGCGGGAATCATCGCTCAAGCTTCGAAATCTGTTTTTGCGCTCACGACGAATGAGCTGGATACTTTTGTCGAGGTGTTTCTCCAGCTCGCGGTGGGACTGACAATCGGCGGCGTATCATTTGTTTTTTTCTGCCATTGGTTTCAGGTGGGAGAATTGCAGATGGTGCGACGTTTTTTCTTCTGTAAGATTTTGCGGCAACCGGAAACGGCGGCTTTGGCGGAAGACCACCCAGAACGCGGTGACTGGTGATCGGGAGAGGCTTCTTCAATCCTGATCTGAAACGCGCTCATACTCACCTCAGTTCATCCGCCAAAAGAATTTTTTGGCTCTCGTTTCACACTGTGTGAAGAAGGCCTCTCGGTTCGGAAAAATGAGCTTTTCCGCCGTTGATTGGGGGCTGATGTTTCCGGTAACCGAGAGGTCCTGATGAGTGGTGAAATGGAGACAAAAAATTACTTTTGGCGGCTGGACTATTATGATTCAGGATAGGATGTAAGTTATGCGTCTTGTCAAAAAGCAGGAGGGATGTTACAGTGAGAACATTAATAATTTTGTACTGATATGGCAAATCCCAAGCAAAGACATACAAGACACCGCCGCGACCGCGCCCGAAAACAGTATGATGTCAGCCTCGTCAATACGACCGAATGTCCGAAATGTCAGGCGCCGATACTGACGCATCGCGTGTGTCCGAAATGCGGAACGTATAAGGGCAAGGAAATGGTATCTACCGCACCGAAACTCAAGAAAGAAAAAAAATGATATAAGATCAGAAAATCGTCCTCTCGTTAAGTGGGTGCGCGTTTTTTTCTGAAAGTCTGTCTCACAAAATCAAAATGGCAAATAGGCATCTTCAAAGATCAATAGCGATGCAGTCTCTCTTCGAATGGGACTTTCACGGGAGACACGATGAGCGTTCTCGCGATATGCTTAAGCGCAACCTGCTTGAATTCGGACCGGGATTGGAGGAGGCGGTTTTTGCCAACCATCTGGTGGAGGGGACGCTGCGGGAACAGGTCACTATAGACAAGTTGATTGAGAAATGTGCCCCGGAATGGCCGATCGAACAGGTGACCGTTATTGACCGCAATATTCTCCGTCTGGGAATATATGAGCTGATGTTCGGGAATTATGACGAAGTTCCTCCTAAGGTGGCTATCAATGAGGCGATCGAGCTGGCGAAGACGTTTGGGAGCGACAGCAGCCCGCGTTTCGTGAATGGCGTACTGGGGACGATCTACCGCGAAATGGGGGAGCCGATGAAAGATGATATCTCGGAGAATCACAAGCATAATATTGAGGCAACAGCGAAGAAATCTTCCAGAGGCCTGCGTATTGGGGAGAAATCGGAAAAAGGATAAAAATCAGTACCCACGAAAAGACGGTGAAAATTTCTGCCACAAAGAAGACGTAATGCTCGAGCGCTTCCGTACTTTTTTAAGAACTATACAAAACATGATGGAAAGCCCGATTGATTTGGAAAAATTCAAAAAGCAACTGGCGATCGATATCAAGAACCCCGATCTTTTTCAGGAGGCGCTGACGCATCGATCATATCTCAATGAACACAAAGAGTACAAGCACCCCCATAATGAGCGTTTGGAGTTCTTGGGTGATGCGGTACTTGAATTGTCCGTGACGCGCTATTTGTTCGACCATTTTGAGAATCCAGAAGGAGAGTTGACCAGTTTCCGCGCGGCACTGGTCAATGGCGATATGCTCGGGACCATCGGACGAGCGCTCGGATTGCAGGATTTTCTCCTGATGAGTCGCGGCGAGACCAAGGATACCGGTCGGGCGCGCGGGTATTTGATAGCCAATGCTATGGAGTCGGTTATCGGGGCGATCTACCTTGATCAGGGGTATGATGCGGCCGATGATTTCATTGGGAAGCACATAATGGTACGACTTGATGAGGTCTTGGTACAAGGACTGCACACCGATCCCAAAAGCCGTTTTCAAGAACTCGCCCAAGAAAAAACCGGCATCACTCCGAATTATCGGGTTTTGAAGGAGTGGGGGCCGGATCACGACCGGCATTTCACGGCAGGGGTGTTTTTGGAGGAGACGCTTATCGCCGAAGGTGAGGGTGCCTCGAAACAAGATGCCCAGCGTGAAGCGGCCAAAGAAGGGTTGCAGAAGAAAGGCTGGGTATGAGCTTTGTGAAGCGAAAAGCCGAAGGATGCGAATTTTCGCGTCTTTTTCTTTTGCCTTGGAATGAGGTATACTGGGATCAAATAACAGTCATCAGTCAACAGATAACAGGGAGAACCTGATCGTTTGTTTTTTGTTAACTGTTAATTGTTTTTTGTTGATTGACGTATGTATTTGAAGAAATTGGAAATCAGCGGATTCAAGTCCTTTGCCAATAAAACGGTATTGGATTTTTTGCCTGATTGCGATGTTGCCAGTAGTGAAAAGTGCGGTATTACGGCGATTGTCGGTCCAAACGGATCAGGTAAGTCCAATGTGGCTGACGCGATACGTTGGGTGATCGGCGAGCAGTCGTTGAAAAACCTGCGCGGGAAGAAATCCGAAGACGTGATCTTCGCTGGTACTGATAAGAAGGCGCGGCTCGGCACCGCATCCGTCACGATTTTTTTTGATAACTCCGACAAGCGCATCCCGATAGAATTTTCGGAGGTATCGATTACGAGAAAAATAACACGCCGCGGCGAAAGTGAATATCTGATCAATGGCGCCCGTGTGCGTCTGCTTGATATCGTGGATCTTTTAGCGAAAGTCGGTATCGGCAAGGATAGCTACTGTGTCATTACTCAGGGTATGTCCGACTCCGTACTCTCCGCGACGCCGATCGAGCGTCGTTCTATTTTCGAAGATGCGGCAGGCGTGAAGCAGTACCAGATCGAAAAGGAGCGCGCGCTTCGCAAATTGGAGAGCACGCGTGAAAATCTGGTGCGAGTAGACAGTTTGACCGCGGAAATTGAACCACATCTGAAGAATTTGCGCCGTCAGGCGGAAAAAGCGTCGCAAGGCAAGGATGTAGCAGAAAAACTTCGTTCAAAACAACTGCTGCTCTATAGTTTTCTCTGGGATATCTTCCAGCACGAGCGCGGTGCGTTGATGAATGAACGTGACAAGGCAGAGCGGGAAGTGTTTGATCTGGAAGTGGCAACCAACACACTCGAGCGTGCTGTGACGGAAGCTTCTGCAACGATGGAAAATCAAATCGAAGAAGAGAAGCTCAATAAAGAGCTCCGATTTTCCCGCGAAGAAGCCAATACGCTTCACCGTGACCGGAGTATTATTCTCGGAAAAATCGAGATTGAGAAAGAACGCCAGAAACCTGAAGAGGTCGTACGCGTCATACCGGTAGATTTGCAGTATGTACAAAGGGCTCTCGAAGATATTCGCTCTGACCAATCCACGCTGATAGAGCGTTTGGAGAATGTTGAAAAACTCGAAGATCTGCAGGATATCCGCGAGTTTGCACAGGTCATCAAACAGAAACTCTACGATATTCACGAGAAAGCGGGCGAAGGTAGCGTCAAAGAATTGCAGACAGTGGTCTTGCCGGATGATGCAATGTGGATGAGTAATGAACGTTTGGATAATTTCTCGAAAGAGAAAGCGTCGTACGACAAGCGTTTGGAAATCTTGGAGAACACTATCGCAATGAAGGAACAGGAGTTGATTGTTCTCCGTGAAGCCAATCGTACCAGTCGGGAGACTTTTTTTGCCAAAGAAAAAGAATGGCGTGAGAAAAGCGCACTCTTGACGCGCTTGAAAGATCAATTGAACGAAGTGAGAGTGCGATTGGCTCGGGTAGAGGTCCGTGAGGAGGACTTGATTCTCTTGGTCCGTGAGGAGCTCTTGATGGATGTCAAGGACCTGAAATACGATGGGACGCCCGTGGAACGCGATCGGCTGGAGCACGAGATCGCCCGTCTCAAGGTGGAGGCCGAACATATCGGTACGATTGATCCTCTGATTGTGGAGGAATATCAGGAAACGGAGAAGCGCTTTGAATTTTTGACACGTGAGTCGGCGGATCTCAAGCAGGCGACGGAATCTTTGCGGGTGGTGATTAAAGAGATGGAGCAAAAAATCGATACGGTTTTTCACGAGGCTTTCAAAGAGATTCAGAAGAAATTCACCGCATATTTCAAAATTATTTTCGGCGGAGGCAAAGCGGAGCTCAGTGTCGTCAAGATTCGTCCGCGCCAGAGGGGTGCTGAAGAAGTATTTGAAGAGGAAGCGACTGAACAAGTTTTAGGGGAGAGGGGAGAGGGGAGAGGTGTTGATGAAAAAATGCAAGACAGTGATGTGCTGGGAATAGAGATTTTTGCCTGTCCGCCCGGTAAAAAAATAACCAACCTCTCGATGCTCTCGGGCGGCGAGCGTTCGCTGACGTCTTTGGCGCTTCTTTTCGCCATCATCTCGCATAATCCGCCCCCATTTGCCGTGCTGGATGAAGTGGAGGCCGCGCTCGATGAAGCCAATTCCCGACGTTTTGGAGCGATGCTCCGCGAGCTATCCCGAGAGACGCAGTTCATCGCTATCACTCACAACCGTGAGACGATGTCGCAAGCGGGACTGCTCTACGGCGTCACGATGGGCGCGGACGGGGTTTCCCAATTGCTCTCCATCCGCCTCGACCAAGTCAGCGAAGACGGCAAATTGACCTAGGTGGTAGAGTCATTTTTTTTATGTTATAGTAACGCGTGTATTCGTATTAATTCAAAATAAAAAATGTATGAATTTTATAATCAATTGGAAGAATGTAGGAGTGATGTTGATAATTGTCTTGGTGATAGGGGGCGCCTTTGTTTTTATTGCCAAACAAATGATTGAGCAGAAAGATAGTGCGTCGGTACAGTCGTTGAATATGCCGTCAGGAATCAAAAAAACAAGCGAGAGTGTCGGCGAGAAAGTTGTGCCAATCATGCCTGCTGTAAAATTTTATCAGAACCAAAAGTACGGATTTAGTTTCAGTTATCCTGGAAATTATAAAACTCAAGCAACTGATACCGAACAAGACTCACCAGGAGGAGTTATTTATGTCCTCCAATTAGGCGATGAGACAGTAGCAGATTTTGAGACTGATTTTGAAAGGGGTATTACAATCACTGTTAGAAAAATAGAAGCAGGAACCCCTCTCGCTGATGATCATTTGGCAGAACCTAATGGTATGGATCCAATTTCACAAAAAGACATACTTATTAATGGCCTTAAGTGGCGGGTATATAATCAGGATGAAGGGGGTGTGTATGTTGTCA
Source organism: Candidatus Moraniibacteriota bacterium (assembly GCA_023261685.1). Taxonomy (GTDB): domain Bacteria; phylum Patescibacteriota; class Minisyncoccia; order Moranbacterales; family UBA1568; genus UBA1568. The sequence goes on from JAHFOM010000026.1 coordinate 12,060, forward strand.
CAGACGATAAATATACCTACACTATATCTGCGGGCAGTGAAGCAAATAAGACAACTAAGGATAATTTTCCAAAAATACTTGCATCGTTCAAACTTAGTAAATGATAGTTGCCCGAATAGTATTGCGTGTCACGGCATCTCTTTGAATCTGGTAATGGAAATGTAAGTTTCAAGTGCGAACAGTTTCTGAACCTAGGGTACATATTCTTGACAAAATCGCTATAAAGGTGTATACTGCACGGTTGACAGTGATTGTTGTTGACTTAACAATTTCCCTGTAATAAGGGTTCAAAGGAGAGGCTAGATGAACAAAGTGCTCATTGTTATTGCTGTTGTTATGAGTGTCGTGCTATCTGTATCTTCGGCTTTTGCTGACGATACGGCAGAGATGGTAGAACGAAAAGAAGTAATCAGGGGTTGGCTGGCTGCCGGCGATATGGTAGCACGAAGAACAGGAAATGCAGACGCTTTGGTGATTATGCAATTTTTGCATGAATTTTCTTCTCTTGGCATTCCCATTTCTTACGAGGGAGCATCAACGATCAAGCTTGCTGAGGAAGCAAAGGATATTCCTCTGTTACTCGTACCTTTGCTGGATCGTGACAGAAGTCTGGGTGGTGCGTGGCAGGAAACATTTGGCAACAAGCACACAGCTGCAACATATAACTCCACTCCACAGCCACACATGATATTGAAGGAATCTAACCAGTTTTCGCCAGTTTGGCAAGGCATGGTTTTGATCCACGAAGGGAATCATGCGCTAGCATTTGCCGGGCATGCGTTCGAAGGTATTGAAGATCCGGGGGTCATCCGTACACTCGCAGAGCTCTATGCCTATGATCTCGAAATAACGCTGGTCCAACAGATTGGAGGACAAGTGTATGAGGAGCTTCTCAAAGAAGAGATGAGACGCTTACGTCCGGGTTATGTTCAAAAAAA
>JAHFOM010000027.1:0-6834 GCA_023261685.1 Candidatus Moraniibacteriota bacterium
TTCGGCAAAGAAAGCCGGCGACGGGCGGAGCTCCGTAGCTGGGACACGGTAGCCGGAAAGTTTCAGAATGTTTTGGCGGCGGCGATACGGAGATAATGCGCATACTCAAAGAAATATGAAAAAAACACTGTTTCTTGGTGCGAAAATTATCGTAAGCATCATCCTCATCGTATGGCTCATCGGACAGGTCGATTGGCAAGGAGTAAGCCGGCAGATATACAACATATCTTTGCCGTTTCTTTTCGCCTACATTTTTTTGCAATTGGTCGGTACGGTTATCTCGGCACGGAAATGGCAGGTGATCGCGAGCTTCAAGAATCTGCACTTCACCGTGAAAGAAGGTTTTTTCGCCTATCTGACCGGAGCGTTCATTAATAACTTCCTGCCTTCGACCATCGGCGGTGATGCCTATCGGAGTCTCTGGTTGGCCAAACACAGTGGTGCTCGAGCCGCCGCGCTTTCTACGGTCGTTTTTGACCGCTTTATCGGACTGTGGACGCTCTCGCTCTTCGCTCTCCTCTTGAGTCCATTGCTGTTTCCGTTTCTAAAATCCAGCCTGCCGCTGGTTTTGGTACTGTCCGCTCTCGCAATGTTTCTGATATTTGATCTGCTTATCACCTATGCTTACTGCCAGCCGTGGTTTCATCAGCTCCTCCTACGTATTCCATTTCAGAAAGTCCGTCGCTTGCTGGAAGAAATTATTTTTTATACCAAAAAGCATATCTGGTGGCAGACAAGTCTTTGGTCCGGATTGTTCATCTTTGTCGGCATCGCGCTTTCCAACTTTATGCTCTTCCGAGCGCTGGGAAGCGACGTCGGCTTTTTTGCGTTCACGAGTATCATATTCCTCGTGACCATCATATCGGCGGTACCGCTCTCCATCAACAACATCGGCATCAAGGAATGGACGTACGTGACTTTTTTCGCGCTCGTCGGAGTGAGCATCGAGACCGCTATCACAGTCGCTCTCCTCTCACGTTTTCTCCAGATGCTTATTTCCTTCATCGCACTTCCGCGGTACTTGAGAAAAGAAATTTGATGTTTTCGTGTTGCCGGCGATTACTTCTGTTTTGGTGAAAATGTGGCGGCGTTCATCTTCTTTCCTTCAAACAGGATATCGTGAGTATCCTTGAAGGTGACGGTTGGCTTGTCCTCAGTCACGATGTGAATATTGTTGAATTCCGATGCCGTTATGTTTGTTGCTTCGATACCGTTGCGCGCCTTTATATCAATATCGGAGAAACTTGTCTGAGTGATGGGATTTTCTGGTAAACCGATAATTTTGATCGCGGTGTTCGCTCGAGAACAGATGATATTCTTGAAGGAAATATTTCTGAAAGTCGGGGCGGTATCGGATGAGGGGATGACGGAATTTTTGGAATAATAGGTCATATCGAGAAAGATCGCTTCTTGCTCGATATCGGTCATCCGGACATTGTCTATTTGGATGTTCTCGACTATCCCTCCGCGACCTCTTGCGGATTTGATGCGGATTCCCCGTTTTGCCCCATTGAATTCGCAATTTGATACGGTCACATTGCGGACATCGCCCGACATCTCACTACCAATCACGATGCCGCCGTTTCCGCGACCGACCACGCAATTCCGTATGACGATATTTTCCGATGGTTTTCCGACGCGCCATCCGTCGGCGTCGAGTCCGGATTTGATGACGATCGCATCATCTTCGGTATCAAGCGTGGAATTTTCAATCAAGACATCCCGCGAAGAATCAATGACGATGCCGTCGTTGTTGGCGCCTTCTGTTCTGACGGTGAGATTGCGGATGAGGATATCAGATGAATAGATAGGATGAATGGTCCACATCGGTCCGTTCGTTATCGTGAAGTCTTCCAGTGTGATACCCGAACAGTTGATGAACTGTATGAAGGAGGGTCGGAGAGCATCTTTTGTCGTTCCGAATATCCTTTCACTGACCGGAACGTTCTCTTTGATCATCTGGTAGAGCCTTTCTGTTCCGAAGCTCTGAAAGGCTTTCCATTCCCACCATGCGGCGCCCTGTCCATTCAGAGTTCCTTTACCTCCAATAGCGACATTTTGGCAGTCGGCGGCATAGATGAGTGGAGAGTAGTTGTAGAGCTCCATACCTTCGTATCGGGAAAATACTACGGGGAGGTAGTCGGAAAAATTTTGGCTGAAGAACACTTCGGCTTTCTCGGATATTTCAAGCCGAATATTACTCTTCAGATGGATGGGGCCAGTCAGCCAGTGGCCTTCGGGGACGATGACGGTTCCGCCGCCATGCGACGAACAGTCCTCTATTGCTCGGACGAAAGCGGTGGTATTGAGTGTGGTGTCATCATTTATTCCTCCATATGCGTCAAGCGGACAGATGAAAGTTGGCGTCCCAAAGTCAGTGGTGGATACAGTGAATGGCAAAAGGGCAACAAACATTCCTCTGGAATAAAACAAAAAGAGACCAACAATAAAAAAGATGGTCATCATCACGACGAGAGACAGGTACCGTTTCCGGCCATGAGGTAGCCTTGCGGAGATGGATTGCGGGAGCGAGAGGTGTTTACGCATCATTTGAGACAACAAAACTTAGGAAAGTGATTTTTCAGTACGTGAGGCACTCTTTTGGCAGGCTATTCTTCTGAGCAGAGGAGTTGGCTGGCATAAATTTCAGCGCCAAGGTCCCAAAGGGGACCCGCTCTTTTTCTCTGGATAAAGATTCTTTGACCAGCTCCGGTTTATTTTTTATCACGCGTACATGGTTAACAGAAACCGGCTCATCAACGCTGCCCTTGAGGTAACAGCCGGAAAATCCATATTCTACAGAAAGGATATAATACAGGGAACGGGCATACCGGCTTTCTCCAGAAATGAAGAGAGGATCCGATGTCCTGAAACGCTCTTGTGTGGCAGCAGCCAGAGCGCGCAGTTGATCGAGGGTAACCTTTGATTCTGTACCGAATACCAAGTCTGTTCCACTTTCCTCAGCGGACACCCGAGAAAGCGCAAGCTCCGACAAGTATGTTGTAGTGACTGCAATATTCAGCCCAAGGAGCACTATTCCCATTCCGTAAAAAAGGAGCTTGAAATGTGATTTTTTTGAAAGGTTGACCAGATATGTCAAGCTTAATCCGAAAAAGACAAAGAGCAGGGGCGCGACCCCGAGATAGAATCTCGTGGAAATCTGATATGCCAACGGAACCGTTGTGATAAAAAAACTTGCGAAACAAAGGAAAAGGAAAAGAAGTTCTCTTTGTTTTTTGGTCTCAGTCGTATTGCGATAAAAAATGAAAGACATATATGTCACCATGGCCGTGAGCGCCATTGCTAACAGTGAATACGGTAAAGCGGCATCGCACTTTTTGTCGCATTTTAGCAAAAATCCGCGCGTGAGAATCATATCGGTATTCTGTTGTCCGGTCGTCAGTAGCCAGACGATACGCGATTCTTCTTGGTATGCGCGAAAAATTTTCTCCAAAAGATTATGACTGTCATCCTGAGAGCTTTTCTCCTCCACGGTTTTGATAAGAGCTTGGAGAGTAGCTCCATTGCTCCTTACCTCATATATCAGAGTAGGCAGTTGGAACAAGGCCACCAGGCTTGCGCAAAAGAGTATCTCCTTCCATTTCAATGAACGAGTCAGGATAAGGAAAACAAGGAGACTGCTGGTGAGTCCGATTGTGGGAACAAAATGCAGGTTAGCGATTATGCCAAGTGAGGCAGAGGCGCCGGCCAAGAGAAACCATCGTTTTCTCCCGCCACTTTCAAGAGCAGACAGGAAACTCAGGATAAAGGCAGTGGTAAAAAATGGAAGGCTATTGGGATTCCAGGCAAATCGGGAAAAGGTCACCAGAAGGATTGAGGTACTTGCGAAAGCCGTGAGGGTCAGCGAGAGTGGTAGGGAAATAAATCTGCGAAGAAGAAAAAAGAGGAGCGGCAGAGTGAGAATGCCGAAGAGCAGATCCGGGTAGGCGAGGCTTTCCGGACTCTGACCAAAAATTTTCGCGGAGAAATACTGAAAATAATAAAAGAGTGGACCCAGATGAAGGGAGCTACCACGAGCCTGCGGACCGACAAGAGGCAGTGTTCCCGGACCATTTTCCATAGCCGCATTAATGATGAGAGCATCTCGGGATTGGTCGGACTGGAAAACGAGCCAATCATCGTGGTGTACTGTCCGTAGTCCGATGCCGACAACACAGGTGACGACAAGAATGATGAGGGAATATTGCCCGCGCCAGTTCAGGTGATGTCTGATATCCATATCGCTATTTTGCTATTTTTACCACCTTAATGAAATTTTTGGGACGGTTATCAATGAAGAGTTGCCAGTCAGGATTTTCAGTGGCGTAATATTTGTAAGCGATGAGTCCGGACTTTTCCTCCCAACGGAGGTAGCGCGCCATGTAACGGATTTGTCCGCGACGGGTGAGGACATAATACTCCGGTTGTACCTTTTCTCTGTCAAACGTGTAGGCGGTGAGGCATTTGCCAATGAAAAACTCGCAGACGCCGTAATAATCCGCCCAGATAGTGAGGCGCTCCGCGTCCGGAAGGCTGTTTAAGTAGGCGGCGGCCTCATAGCCTCCATAGCCCCATGCGTCATTGATGAGCGCGGATTTCGGGAGTAGGATATTTGTGTAGTTGAAATAAAACGGTTTGATGGTGATGAGACTCATGTATGATCCGAAGAAGATGATCATGGTAGCGACCAATCTTCTGTACGGTAAGGAAATGTTTTCCGTGATATGCCATGTGCCCAGTCCGGCGAGGAGTGAAAAAATAGGGTAGAGGAGGATGCTGTAGCGTGGGGTTGCGAGAACATTGGAGAAAATAAGTAAGACGGTGAAGAGAGCAGTAAAAAGAAGGAGACTGTTCGTCAGGAAAGAATGTTTCACGGCATTTTTCTTGAATGATGCGATGAAAAACCCTGCCAAGCCGACGAGTGTGATGGGAGTAAGCGAAAATATGAGAGGGTTCCATTCCAGAAGAAAAACTTCGAGGAAGTTGGGAATATCCGTTACATAGCGCGCGTCAGAAATATCCTTGATATCAAAGGGAATGAGCGCGAAGATGCTCCACTGAGGAAAAAAATTTCTGGCGAGTATCAGAAAAACGAAGAGTAGAAGAAAGAACAGTGGTACCGTACGGGAAAGCGGGGTACAAAAGTTTTGATAGAGAGTGCGGATAAAAAAAAGATGTTTGTTTTGAAGCCGGTAGGTATCAATGATGAGCCAGACAAAAAACGTCATCCCGACTAAAAGAAGAATCGGTTCATCGGGGATGGTGAGCAAAAAAGCTGTCCGGGCGCTTGGACTGATGAGGAGGGCGGGGAAGAAGAAACACAGGAGCGCCAGTGAAGCTACGACGATGATCAACCATCGGATAAGATTTTTTTTCAAATCGGCGCGTAGGGTTTCCGCCATCTCTCCCTTGTCAGAGAGAAAAGACAGTAGGATCAGAAGCAAAAAGAAAGGAAACAGGATGAGGGCGGTATACTTGGAAAGGAGCGCTAAGCCGGTAAAAATGATCGTGAGCCACAGGAATTTTTTTTCCTTGCATTGCAGGAGGGCAAAGAAGGAAAGTATGGCTATCGAACCAAAGGACCAAAGCAAACTGTCAGGATTTACGATTTGTGAGATACCAAGCAGGATGGGTGAAAGAGCGGTCAGTATGGTTGCCCAAAGGGCGACCCATGGATGCGTTAGTTTGGAAATAAGAAAAAAGGAGAGGAAGAGCAGGAGTCCATTGAGTATCAGGATGGGAAGACGGAAATCCCGATAGGTTTTTGCTGTCTGATCCGTTTTACAGATGAACAGTTTGTCTTTATTTTCAAAACACAGCGTCGGCGAGTCAGGGTGAAGAGAGTAGCCGATACCGGAAACAAGAGCCAGACTGATGCCCGGTTTATCATTGATAAAAGTATTCTTCAGTTTGCCTTTTGCAAGAGCATCCCAGTATTCCGGAATACGTTCGTATACCCAATAGTGCTCGTCGGCGGTGATAAATTGTTCCAGATGCTGGAAACCGAAAAAGAAATATAAAAAAATAACCGGGATGAGCAGAATTTGAGCAGCGTGTTTTTTGAGTAAACTGAACATACGGGGCTTTATTACCAAACGAAGTGAGTGAAACAAAAGTTTACTTTTGTTTCCGAACGCAGTGCAGGTAAAATCGGGTCAATACCTCGCGGCTTGCCGCGGAGGGATTGGGTCCAGGGAAAGCCCCTGGGGTCTCATACCCGTTATCGCCGATTATTCTTCAAAGCGAAAAACTTTGACAAAGTGCGATGGCCGCTCATTGATGAAAATCTGAAAGATTGGATTTTCTTTGGAGTAGTAGAGATCAAAGCGGATGAGACCCGGTTTATTCTCATTGACATCACCGCCCATCATTTTCAGTGTCCGTCCCTGGCGACCGGCGGAAACGACAATATAATCCAATCCCTTGCCACGGAGCTGTTCATACTCGAGGTTACTCATACAACGCCCGACGAAGAACTTGCACACGCCATCTTTGTCTGTCCAGATGAGCGCCGCTTCAGCATCAGGAAGTGTATTAAGATATTTGGCTACCTCGTAGCTTCCGGCACCCATATCTTTCACGTCCACGCTATATTTATTGGGAAGAAGTGCCGAAGCATAGCTGAGGGGAAACGGCGTTATAAAAAGTAAAAGTCCTCCTAAAAAAACAATGATGGAAGATATCAACGCTGGCGTTGTTACTTCCTTGATGGAGAGTTTCTTGTGAATAATTATTAGGAGATGTTCCAAAGTGATGCCGGCGATGATGGCCGCGAGCGGGAAGATGATAATCTGATACCGAACAATGGCGCCAATATGATTGACTGTTGTCCCC
>JAHFOM010000027.1:6861-12837 GCA_023261685.1 Candidatus Moraniibacteriota bacterium
GTAGAAAGAAGTACGCAGAGCGGCCGATGTGAAAAAATTTCTTTTAAGAAAGAAAAGTGGCGCGATGAGGAGTGGAAAAAAAACAAATGGAGTGACACTAAATATGAGCGGATAAAAGTTGGAGAGAAAGGTGCCGATGAAATCACTTTTTCCGGCGATTGTTTTCGGCGAAGCGAGGAGGTCCATAAAATTATAGGGAATCATGCCTGACCAGGTATTGCCTAGGGTAAAAAGAAACGCTATAAAAAATATGCTGCCGACACTGAGCGCGAGCATATGCTTCATTTTTTGGAGCACATTCAGGGTGGCAATCGTGACGCGGGAAGCATTGATCCATTGATCGACGAGGATGAGGAGGATGAGTACGAGGAATATCGGGGCGACCTTTTCAAAGGCTTGACTGAAGATCGTTGAGGTGAGGAGTTTAGATGGTTTGACCCAGACGGCCGGGAAGAGAAGAGAGAAAGTCGCGAGCGCCGTAAACGTCAAAAGAGCAAGGTCTTTCAAGGATTTTTTCAGGTAGAGTACGAATGGGATAAGGGATTGCTTCGGATGATAGAGGTATTCAAGAAAAATAAGACCGAGAAAGAAAACAAAGAGGATATTGGCGATGTATTTGGTGAGGAGGGCGAGACCAAGCAAGATGCCGGAGAAAATGAGGTAGCGGAATGATCTTCGTTTGAGAAAAATAAGATAAGAGATAAGAGAAAGGGGAGAAAATACCCAAAGGAGCGAATCAGGATTAACGATTTTTGTCATACCAATAAGAACCGGAGAAAGAGCGATGAGGACGAAGCTGAAAAGAGCCTGTCTTCTTCCGAGTAAGCGTTCAAGGAAAAAATAAAAGAGGGGCAGAGAAAGAGTGACAAAGAGAAGAAGAGGAAAACGGAAGGCGAAATAGTAGCTTTCCACACCTTCCTTGAGGTTGAACACTTCTCCTTGGAAGTGGATGGTGCGATATTCGTTGGTTGATTTGAAAAGAGTGCCGACTCCAGAGGTGAGCGCTACCGTGATGCCAGGTTTATCGCTGATATCTGTCTTTTCCCAATCATACCTGTCTACGGCCTTCCAATACTTGGCGATCCGACCATCGATCCAGAGTGGTTCATCGACGGCGGCATACTCCGTCAAGCGTGAAAGGCCAAAAGTAAAAAACATCCCCATTACGATGAAAATGAGAAGGAGTGTCGGTAATCCTTGAGCGATGAACCACTGTTTACAGGTAAGAGCCTCTTTATCTTCCCTGTCTCCGCCAGAGCGTTCTTGGGTGATAAAAAAATCGGAAAGGAGTATGCCGACCAAGATGACATAGACACCGAGTGCTATGGAGAAAATGGGATGGAAGTGTTGAGAGACACTGAGTCCATAGGTGAGAACGAGGGCGCCGGGGAGCCAAATAAGAAGGAGTGTGGAAAGCTGTTTTCTCCAGTCAAAGTGTGGAGAAAAATAAGCGACAGCTCCAACAGAAAGCGTTGCCGCAAAAGAAAAACCAAAATAAAAAGAGTCGTTCTGCAAGGGGAGGCGGAGCAGGACGAGTCCTTTTGCCTGGAGTGAAATAAACAGGAGAGTGAGGATGCCTATGAGAACTGATAGAATGTCATAGATGCGGTTTTCTCTCCCTTGGAAAAAGGCTTGCATAGATCGTTTGCTCCGGGCTTAGAAATGGTTTAGAATGAAAGAAAGTTCCCTTGTATCCTAGCGCAAAGCAACCAAAAAAGAAAGCACATCCGTGTGGGCCGATTCTCTTTAAAACAACTAGTCATTTTTGGACTCATAGCCATTGTTGGGATTGGAATTTTTTTGCGTACCTATCATTTTTCTCCATGGCTTCATTTTGAGCTGGATCAGGCGCGGGATGCCCGGGTTATTGATGTGGCGCTTGAGGGTGATCCGGCTGATTTACCGCTTCTGGGGCCAAAGGCTGGCGGAACCTTTCTGCGTCTGGCGCCCGGGTATTATTATCTGCAGTACCTCAGCGCGCTGGTGTTTGGTGGATCGCCTGCCGGTATGGCGGGATTCGTCGCGGTTTTCTCTATTCTTTCCATACCGTTGTTTTATTTTTTGTTACGACGCTATTTTTCTTATCCGTTATCACTGGGGCTGACTTTTCTCTTTTCAACATCGGCCTATTTCGTGATGTATGGACGTTTTGCGTGGAATCCGAATATCCTGCCATTTTTTACAATGCTCGGTCTGTATGCCCTGCTTCGTTCGGTTGATGAAAGCGAACATCAGAAAGAACGCTGGTTTTTGGCGGCGGTTTTTTCTCTGATACTTGCTACACATGCTCATTTTTTGGCCTTTTTGGCGATACCGGCTATCGTTATAGTTTTTTTTCTTGTCAAACGTCCGCGATTTTCACTGTATTCTTGGTTGCTTGCTTTTTCTCTCGTGATGGTTCTTTACCTGCCTCTGGCACTCAATGAAATCGAGACCGGAGGGATGAATACACAAGAGTTTTTCGGAGCTATCACGGAGAAATCCACCAAAGAAGATCATATTCTTCCGGACAAGTTTTTCCGTAATATCGCCGAACATGCTTTAGGAGCACTCCTTATTACGACGGGGTTTGAGGGCGGGACGTTTCCTTATTTCACTTGGAATGAGTCAGGGCGTATCTGGTGGACCTGCAATGAAAAATGTGATCAAGGAAAGTGGTATGGAGTAGCCACCGCTCTGGTTTTCGGAATGAGCCTTCTCTTTCTGGTTTTTTTCTGGTGGAAAGAACGTGAGCAGAAGAAAAAGGATTTTTTGCTTCTTTCCGGTATCTGGTTTAGCGTGGCATTCATTCTTTTTTTACCGCTTTCTTATGGCTTCGCGCCGAGATTTTTTCTCCTGTCCGGACCGCTTTTTATTATTTTCCTCGGTCTCTTCCTGCTCGGTGTGAAACAGATACTGGGAAATGGTCGGGTAGGGACTTTTGTGGTGGGGGGGAGCTTGGCAATATTGGTTTGTTCCAATCTCTTTTTTCTCTTCGAACGTTTTGATGAATTGTCACGTGCCGGAACGGAAATGATAAAGAATAATCCCGATCGGATATTGAAAGAACGCGTCCGGGTCACGATGGAACAACAAACCGCTATCGTTGACTTTCTGGAGAAGCGGCAGAGGGAAACGGGTTATCCTGTGTATATGTGGAGCGAGCCTCAGCATCGCCGAGCACTGAAATATTTGTTAGAGAAGCGTGGCGTGGAAAATGCCGTACTCGGTTTTGACGGTATCTATCGGGAGGGGGTATATTATCTTATTCTGCGGGCCCAATCTGATTTGGAAGATGCCCTGAAGAAATATCGTGAACATTATACCATCGGAGAAACGACTCCGTTCGGTACGCTGGTCGCGATTGAACTCGTACCGGATCCGGTTGCGATCCTCGCACAACGGCAGGATTTCTCAAAGCCGAATCCGAGCGATTCAACGGCGCCGCCTCGCTATACGTGGCGGGAATTTTTCAAACGCAACGCGCCAATCACCGCTCCGGAAGAAGATACTTCCTTGGATCAGATGGAGGATAAAGACGCTTCACAAGATAATTAATATCTACGCCTTATGAATTGGAAACAGACATTTTTCGCCCTCGCCGTCATCGTGCTATTGGGCACAGGATTGCGCTTTACCGGACTCGGTAATAATTCTTTCGTATCCGATGAATTTCTCGATATGAACTCGGCATATGGATACGCGCAGACAGGAAAGTGGCAGGCGTGGGACTTCAATCTTGGCAAACCTTCAGAGGTGAATATCAATGCACCCCGCGATGAACGAGCAGTGGTCTATAAGTGGCAAGTAGCACAACTTTTCAAATTTCTGCCGCCCACCGAAACAGTCGCCCGCTCCGTCAGCGTCTTGTGGGGGAGTATCTCTCTTCTGGTGATTTTTTGGGCGGCGCTGACATTGACCAAGCGCCGTGAAATCGCGCTTCTTGCGACACTTTTGTTCGCGGTTTCCATAAGCGGGATCATCTTCGATCGGACACTCCGGATGTACGCGATATTTTTTCCACTCTATCTGGCAGCGACAACCTTTACCTTTCTCGCTTTGGAAAGAATCTATACCGGTCGCATTTCATTGCTTAAGGTTCTATGGGAAAGACTGGGTATCAATGTTTTATTTGGGATCCCGGCGATACTTCTTTTTATTTTCTCGCTCCTGACGCATCAGTTGACTGGGACGCTCGTTTTTTCCGTGGCAGCCTATCTGCTCGTGCGAGCGTTTCAGGAATATCGCCAGAATGGCAAGCTGCAGAGCAAATATTCCATCATATTCGCTCTCGGTCTGATAGGAGTGATCGCTGTCGCTCTGTTTTTTCCGAAATTTTTCCGTGCGTTTGCTGGCGGACTCATTTTCTTCGATGATCACTATGGCTACCTCAGCTATGTTTTGCGCGACTATTACCATCCTCTGCTGGCGATTCTGCTGATGATGCTCGGCGGATGGTGGATCGCCAAGCGCGAAGGGATGCCCAAAGAATCCCTGTGGCTTTCTCTCTCGCTTCTGGTGCCGCTTGCGATGGCGGTATGGCTGTGGCGGCGCAATATCGGAGCGCAGTATATTTTTTTCGTCCAATCATTCGCGTTGATACTGGTCGCATCCGGTATCTTTGGTGTCTGGAAATTGGTCTGTGAAAAATGGAATATTACTGAAACAAAAAAATCTCTCGTCATCTTGAGTCTATTATTGGTACTGGTGCCGAACTTCGGATACTTCGGCGAAGAAAACAACACCTATCACGAAACGTCATCGGGAAGCAATCCGAATTACCGCAAAGTATTCGCCTACTTCAAAAAGCAGCATCTCGATACTGATGTCCTCGTGACCCGTAACGGACGTAATTACTACTTTAGCGGTGCCAACGTGCCGGTGTACGATCTTGGGGATGAAATATCCCGGACTCGGCTTTCACAAGAAGATCTAGAGAGGTTGATGCATGAGTATCAGACGGGATGGGTTATTTTGTCCGACAATGACTATGACTATGTCGGCAAAGGCGTGAAGGAATTCTTGAACAAAAACCTGACCCGCATCAGCAACGATCAGGTGCGCGGCGCTATCGATGTCTTCACGTGGGGACGCTAAGAGAAAAAATATACTGAGAAAATTCATCTATCATTTGTTACCTATAAACCACGGTCGTGGTTTATAGGTAACATTTTGAGTAGCGGATATTTTAAGCTTTTTTAAAAATTTTCGTGAATGGGGCGGTATCGCTTTGCCGGAGTTCACCAAAGAGTTTGAGGAAAGCGAAGTAGAGGAAGAAGAGCAGCGCTCCGGAAGCGAGGAAGCTGTAGGCACCTTGGGGGAGAATGTATGCCAGCAGGGTTATGAGGAAGGTAGAAAGCAACGAAAGCATAATCGTTTTCACGGAGAGACGGACATTGAAATGGCGGCTCGTGTAGAAGAGAACGCTCTGCATCAGCAGGAAAGAAATGAGAGTGGTAGCCAGCGCTGCACCGGAGAGCGCCAAGGCCGGAATAAGAAGAAAGTTGAGCAGTATCATCCCCAAAAAACCGAAACCTGCCAAATACATCGGTATTTTCACCAGTCCAGCTCCATTGAGGGCAAAACTAAGGACATAAAAAACCGTGAGAAACCCGACACCAAGCGCAAAAATACTCATCGGGTAGGCGGCTTCACCATAGACTGTTCCGTAAAAAAGATGCAGGACTTGCGGCGCGTATATGATGAGCAGGGTCACCATCGGAAAGAGAAGGAGCACCATAAGACGGAGAGCTGTATTGACCAATATTTCCGTTTCTTGGGTATTGCGCTCGGCAGTAGTTTTGGAAATAGCCGGCAAGAGAACGATCGTCAAGGCGTAGAAGAGATAGTACGGAATACGCCCGACAGTAATGGCGGCGCTGTAAATACCAGTCAGGTAATCGTCCTTGAGAAGAGCTTTGACGAAATAAAGATCAAGCGTCAGAATCAATTCGTAGAAAACAAGAAAAAGGGTAAGCGGTCCGGCATAGAGCAGGA
>JAHFOM010000028.1 GCA_023261685.1 Candidatus Moraniibacteriota bacterium
TGAGGAAAAAGGAATTCCAGCCGAAGTCCGCGAACGCTTTGAGCAGATGGTTGATGAACGTCGGGTGCGCCATTGCAAAAGCGATCTGGTGTTTGGCTATGCCGATCTGCGCTACGGGAAAATTTTTTTTGATAGCGGCGTAGGCGAGCCGGTGTGCGCCGACGAGATGATGGAGCGCACGGAGATATTTCCAGACGCTTTTTTCCTGCGGCGGCCATGCACCTTTGAGGTAGCTGTGAGCGGACTGAACATCGGGTTCGTTGAGGGTAATCCAGAAACGAACGTCGCTCCCGAGTGCCAGAGAAATTTTTTCAGCGTAGCGGGCAAAGTATTCTGGGAAATCCCGCGCACTGGTACCGCCCTTTTCTGTTAGCCAGAGCGGAAGCGTCCAGTGCCAAAGGGTGACGAAAGGCTCGATGTTTCTCTTCCGGAGCGCGGCAATGACGGATCGGTAGTGCTCGATTGCTGTTTCATCAAATGTTCCTTCTCTCGGTTCCACACGGGACCATTCGATAGAGAAGCGGTAGGCGTTCAGGTGGAGGGTTTGGAGAATATCGAAATCTTCCTCGTAGCGGGTGTAGTGTTCGCAGGCGCGGCCGGAGAGATAGTTTTGCGGATCAGTCGCCTCCGCTTCGAATTTTTTCCAGTGAGGATTGTAGCGAAAAGCGAGCCCTGATTCGCGTGCGAGACGCTCGGCATTGGCTTTTTCCCACTCGGACCAGTCGTTGTGATTGTCGCCCTCGACTTGGTGTGCGGCGGTCGCGGCACCCCAGAAGAAATTTTTCGGAAATTCAAGTTTTGACATACTACGGGCAAGAAATATTTTATTAAAAAAGAGAGGGTACTTTTCAAGGGTTCAACAAGATAAAAGTAATCTTTTGTCTCTCTTCTCCGACTCATCAGGGCTCTCAGTTGCCAAAAAAGGCAGCCCCCAATCAACGGCGGAGAAGCTCCCTTTTTTGAACTGAGAGCCCTTCTTCAGACAAGGAGAACAACCACCAAAAGATTCTTTTACTTGCTGAACTTACTCGGAGGTGAAATGTGCTGGCTTGCCAGAATAGCTTGTTTCTGGTATCATACCACATTTGCCGGAACAAGCCAGAACAAGAAAGAAGAATAATGCTATACTGTATCATATATGCTTCCCATACCCTCTCAAGACTTTTCTTTCCCTGACCCCAAAACGAAGGACCCGGCGAAGCGTCGCATCCAGAGGATGTTCGAAGTGATTCCGGGACTTTTGACGTGGATAACATTACTCGGAATGGTGGTGTTTTCTTTTTTCTTGCCGGTATGGGCTGCCATCGCGGTGATTCTTTTCGATATTTACTGGATCCACAAAGCGCTCTATATTTCTCTCTTTTCCGTCGTGGGACAGCGCGCGGTCGTAGAGGCGAAGCGGATTAACTGGTGGGAGCGATGTCAGAATAGTGCTCATCCCGAGCAGTATCGCGATATCCTGGAGGAGCGCATCCGACATCTCCGCGAGAGTCTCCGCACAATCCCTTTTTTTGCTCTACGCAAACGCCGTATCATACAGCGAGAAATCAAGCACGTGCGAACTCTTCTCGCTGAAACACTGGCACTTATTCCGATCAAGGAGCAAATTCTGGATTGGCGCGATATCATACACGTGGTTTTGTTGCCGACCGCCGGAGAGCCCGCGGAGATTATCGAGCCGGCACTTCGGTCGCTAGAGGAGAATAATTTTCCCAAGGAACAGATGATCATTCTCTTGGCGACTGAGGAGCGTGAAGATCCCGCGACGCGTCTCCCGAAAGTGGAATATCTTCAGAAAAAATTCGCGGGTGTGTTTCGTGATTTCATCGTGACGACGCACATCGTCGCCGACGGAGAGATGAAGTGCAAGGCTTCCAATGCTGGTTTTGCGGCGCGGGAATTGATGAAATATCTGGATGAGCGGGATATCGACTACAAAAGGGTGATTTTTTCCAACTTCGACTGCGACAGCGTGGCGCATCCGGAATACTTCGCGGCGCTGACGTATCAGTACATCATCGATCCCAAGCGTTTGCAGCGCGCCTACCAGCCGCTTCCGATGTATCACAATAATCTCTGGGACACCAACGCGTTCGTGCGTCTCGTCGTTACCGGCTCATCATTCTGGCATTTGTACCAGAGCACGCGTCGAGAAATGGTGACGTTCTCATCCCACTCAGAACCATTTGACACGCTGGTCAAGGTCGGTTTCTGGCCGGTCAATATGATCAGCGAGGACTCTGTCATTTATTGGAAGTGTCTGACATATTTTCACGGGGACTATCGTGTGCAGCCGATTCACCTACCGCTGTCGCTTGATGCGGTCTTGGCGGATACGTATTGGAAGACTCTCAAAAATCAGTACAAGCAAAAACGACGCTGGGCGTACGGCATTGAGAATTTTCCCGTGACGATGCGGGCTATCTGGCCGGACAAGCTCATAGGATTACGGACGAAACTGCGCGTGACCTTTGAGATGCTCGAAGGTCACTACTCGTGGGCGACGACGTCGTTTATCCTGACGTTTCTTGGATGGCTGCCGCTCTTACTCGGTGGATCAGATTTCCGGGAAAGCGTTATCGCGCATAATCTTCCTTTTATCACCAAGATGCTGATGACGGTTGGTATGATAGGGTTGTTTATTTCCATTCCGATGTCGCTTCTTTCTCTCCCGCCCCGTCCGAAACGCTATCATTGGTCGCGCACTTTCTTGATGTTGTTTCAATGGATACTGATGCCGATTGTGGGATTTATCTCGGCTATTCCCGCACTTGATTCTCAGACGCGCATTATGCTTGGGAAATACTTCGGAGAATTCTGGGTGACGGAAAAGATGCGGAAGAATTAGAGTCCGGTATGGTATTGAAGTTGAGATAAAAAAATCACCAAGCAGATGTATTGCTTGGTGAGCTGTTGCAGGAGTTTCGTTCATACGGATTTTTGGATGGGTACTATTTCGTAGACCGTGCAACCGCCTTCATCAAGGGCGATGCACTTCACTTTACCATCCGGTGGTCTCTCTAGTAGGACATCAGTAATGTCGGGTAATCTTTGGGCAAGAATGTGGCACAGACGAAACATTGCCGAGCCTCGTGCGACGGGTTCCTGACCTTTATCACGCCACTGTTGCCAGTTGGTTTCCGGCATAAGCATGTCGACAATGTCACGCCACTGACTGTCGACTTTGATGCAAACGACGACAACCTCGTCGTTTTTTAGATTAAGAACGTACAGAGCTCGGTAAGCAAAGTGCTCTAACGCCTCCATACTCTGACTCACCATATCGTGACGTTTCTCCGCGGATGCAGAGAGATTCATACCTATAGGAGTTGTTTGACCGTTCATTTTTCTTCTCCAGAAAAGTTTGCCACTGAAAGCCGTGATCGTCTGTGGGTAGTGACCGTTACTGTAACTCGCCCTCAGCCCATGCACCATAGAGGCCGTCAAGTGCAAGTTTCATGTTCACAATCTCGTGAATTGTGGTGTCATCAATTTCCCCTGTGGCTTCAAGTCGTGATTGGGCACGCCTTGTTTTCTCCTCGATCTCTTTTTTTAATTGGCGGATTTCTCGAGGGCGATAACAGCTCTCTGCGAGCTTCAACAGTCTCAGTGTTGCTTCAGGACTAAGAAATTCAGACATGATTTATATGCTCCTACTGTTTGTTTCCACTGAAAGCCGTGGTCGCTTGAGTTGTAAAAAAACTATTAAAAACTATCTTATAATAGAAGTGCAAAAAAGTCAATACCAGTCGAGAGGAAATCACGCTCCCGTAGACGCAAAAAACATTTTCAGAAATTACTCAAAATGAATGCGTTCTTCAAATTTCGTGAGGGCTTGTTTGAGACGAGGGTGCTGTATGAGCTTGGGGTCTTCGGAGAGGATGAGTTTAGCTTCTTCTCTTGCAATCTGTATCAGCTTGATGTTGGTGAGGTTTTCCATCGCGATATCCGGCATTCCGGATTGGCGCGTGCCAAAGAATGCCCCCGGTCCGCGCAGTGCCAGATCGGCTTCGGCAATCTGAAACCCGCTTGTGGTTTTTTCCAGTACTTTCAGTCGTTCATTGACCGCGCTTGTCTCTTCGTGAGGGAAAAGGAAACAGTAGGATTGGTGCTCTGCGCGACCGACGCGCCCACGGAATTGGTGGAGTTGGGCGAGACCGAAACGCTCGGCTTCTTCGATAATGATGACGCTGGCGTTGGGGATGTCGATACCGACTTCGACGACGGCGGTGGCGACGAGGATGTCATATTTTTTTTCCTTGAAATCATGCATCACCGCTTCTTTTTCTTTAGGCTTCATTTTACCGTGCAGTAGTCCGATCGCGAGATGCGGGAAGACTGTTTCAGCGAGGTGTTTATGCTCCGCGACCGCCGCTTTGACCTCTTTCAAGGCAAGGGATTCTTCGACGAGCGGAAAAATGATGAATGCCTGACGCCCTTTGGCGATTTCGCTCTCCACGAACGCGGAGACTTTTTTTCTGCCAGCAGAAGTAGTGACGATCTTGGTGATGATCGGTTTGCGGTGCTTCGGCAGTTCATCGAGGATGGAGAGATCGAGATTGCCGAAAAATGCGAGCGTCAAAGTACGCGGGATGGGAGTGGCGGTCATTGTGAGAAAGTGTGGCACTTTGTTTTTGATGCCATCTTTGCTTCCGAAACTGGCGTCCTGCAGCTTGGCTCTCTGCGCCACGCCGAAGCGGTGCTGCTCATCGACGACGATGAGAGCGAGATTATGAAAAGCGACGTCATCTTGGAGGAGGGCGTGCGTGCCGACGACGATTTCAGGTATGCCCGCCCCGATAGCTTTGATCAGTGTCGGGCGTGTGACCGTTTCTCCATCGAGGATGCGGTAACTGCCGGTCAAGAGGGCGAGCTGGTGCTCCGTATGCGCGAAGAGCGAGGAGAGACTGCTCCAGTGCTGTTTGGCGAGGACTTCGGTGGGAGCGAGGATGACCGCCTGAAATCCCTGCTCGGCCGCAATGAATGCGGCAAGCGCGGCGACGATGGTTTTCCCGCTGCCGACATCTCCATTTAAGAGGCGATTCATCGGGCGAGTTTTACTCATATCTTTCAGGATTTCCAAGCTCGCTTTGCGCTGGGCATCAGTGAGAGTAAAGGGGAGCGTCGCGAGAAAGTTTTGCAGGACGTTTTCATCGAAAGGAATGGGGTTGGATTGAGCAGTTTCAAAGAGGGCTTTGACTTGCAGAGATTTGAGCTGGACGAAAAACATCTCATCGAAGGCGAATCGCTTGCGTGCCAGAAGCGTCTGCTTTTCATTTTTGGGAAAGTGGATGTAGGCGAGTGCCTGCTTCAAAGAAGGGAGATGGAGACGCGTCAGGATCTCCTCGGGTACAGGGTCGGGAATATCTGTCAGTTTTTGAAACAAGGTCGCCAATTGCCAGCGGAAAAATTTGGACGTGAGACCGGCGGTTTCCGGGTAGACGGGGATGAGTCGGCCAGTGTGGGTCGCGTCGCGTGAGGCTTGTTCGAAAGCGGGGCTTGCCATCAAAAGCCCTTGACTGTCGCGGGTAACTTTACCGCTGACCCGGATGACCGCACCGACTTTAAGCGTCTGCGCTACGAAACGCTGATTGAACCAGATGAGACGCAATCGTCCGCTGGCATCTTCGATAATCGCTTCGGTGAGCAGCATCTTTTTTTTCCAGGTGCGCTCGACGTCGATACTGACGATGGTGCCGAGAATGGTGCGCTTGTCGTCGATAGAGAGGGAGCTGATCGGGTAGATGGTCGAATAGTCCTCATAGCGATGCGGGAAATGAGCGAACATATCAGCGACCGTCAAAATCCCCAGCCGTTCAAGCTTGCTCAAGACGGGTTTTTTGATGGTAGAAATATGAGAGAGGGGAGTATCGTAGGGAAGCATAGTCTGGGGGAGATTAGCCGGCGGGATGTTTCATTTTCAGTATACCATCCTTTAAAACGAAAAGCTCCCGATCAGTACGATGTACTGCGGGAGCGATTTTTCAGGTCGCCAGAGGCGAAAATTACAGTGCTGTTATCTGGTTATCTATAACAATACCGTTTTCCCCGTGAGGAAAAAGAAAAAGTTTCAGTTCCTCTACGAACGATGATAACAGAGATATGCCCTGATCAAACAAGAGTTGTATTTCCTTTGTCGTGAAGGTTATGGCTGGTTTGATGAGTCTCCATTTTTCTGCCAGTTGCTCCACGAGCTCGAAAAACAACGATCTCTCTTCGGGCACGGGATTTTCCTTCAGTCGAATGGCGAGCAGTAGTCCATCTTGACTTAGTCCGGCTGATTCGACAAGTTCCACGAAGGGCTTTTTGCCCTTCTTTTTTTCTTGTGGTACTTGTTCCCCAGATTTTTTTTGCATGGTGTTCCCCGTTGTTGGTGTTGGTGTCAGTAGATACGATATGTTGCCTGTGCTCCTGAAAAAGAGTTCGTTGACGCTTTCAGTTGTTAAGCAACATACGATAATTGTACGCCTGTTGGCAAAGAAAGGCAAAAGAAAAGCGCCGTACCGAAAAGGTCGTGCGCCGAGTTGGTGGATGATTACAATGTCGAGGGCATTCGCTCATTGAATGGTCGCAGTTGCTCATTCATTGTGAGTTTGCCTTTGATGGAAAAGTTGCTCTCAAGCATCTGTGATACCCGGAAGACCGTGGTCAGGGTACCGTTTGTCTGGTCCTTGAGGGTGCTTCCGGAAATATCCGCCAGGATATGTATCTCCGACAGTCCCATTTCTGGTGGTTTTAGTGGAAGTATTCCAATATGGGGATGCTTTGCGAAGAGCTCACGGAAAAGAGCCACTTCCTCTAACTTTAGTGATCTTTTCAGCTTGATGGCTAAAAAGTGAAATGGCTGTCCAGAGCCACTCATTCCGACCTCCATGAAATCTATGACCTCCTTGAATGTAATCGTTGCTGTGTCTTGGTCTTGCATTTTGGAGTCTCCTTTGGGTGGGGTTGTTGGGTAGGCGTGCTGTTTTCCATCAGGAAAAGCGTTCTTTCAGCACCATTTGATTGTTAAATAGCGAAATTTAATTATACACCTAAATGGTAAAAAAGTCAAGAATTTGTGATTCACTGGCTTTTTGTCTATACTTGGAGGGTTGTTCTCAAAAAGAAAAAATATGAGCCAAGAACTTTTTTGTTATCAGAATGGGGAAATAGTGCCGGCTTCTCAGTTGCGCATCTCTCCTTGGGATCTCGGGTTCCTCCGGGGATACGGAGTGTTTGATGTGCTGATTTCTCTCAATGGCAAGCCTTTTTTGTGGGAGTGGCATTTTGAGCGTCTCGAGGGTTCGGCTCTGGAACTCGGATTGATTTTGCCCGTAGACAAAGAGCAGTACTATTCGATTCTTCAGGAAGTGATCGGACGGAATGCCGGTCAGGATATTATTGTGCGTACGGTGGTGACCGGAGGAGCGAGCAAGGACGCCTTTACCCGGGAGAAGGGACAGGAAACATTTCTTGTTTTGGCTGAGCCACTGACGCTTTTGCCAGAAGCGATCTATACGGAGGGCGCCAAGGTAATGACACTTCCGCATAGACGACGTCTGCCAAAGGTGAAACTGACGCAGTACGTAGAGGCTATCCGGACGCTGGATCAGCGCCAAGAAGCCGGCGCGCTGGAAACGCTCTATGTAGAAGACGGCATCATATCAGAATGCGCTCAGTCAAACTTTTTTATCGTGAAGGATGGCGCGATCATCACCACGACAGACAATGCGCTCGCGGGCATTACGCAAAAATTACTCTGCGAAGTCTTGATACCGGAGCTCGGGTTGTCGCTCCAGATTCGTACCATCACGTATCAGGAGGTACTGGAGGCGGATGAAGCTTTCTTGACAGGGAGCAACAAGCACATCGTGCCGGTGGTCAAGGTGGATGATGTTGTCATCGGCAGTGGCCAGCCCGGAGAACTGACTCAAAAGTTGACGAAGCGATATCAGGAATATCAGAAACAGTATTAATCAAAAAACCGCTCTTTGGAAAGAGGCGGTTTTTTTGACGCTGGTGATTACGGCTGATACTTAGAAAAAAGATTTTCCCCACAGAGCGATGTTTTTCAGTTGCTCTGGCTTCAAGGAAACGAGCACGGTACCGCAGACTATCAGAAGGACGCCGGAAAATTTTGTCCATGTGAATTCTTCGCCCAAAAAGAAGATCGCGAGAATGAGAAGGAACACCAGCGACAAGCGATCGATAGCATTGACCGCGGTCACGTCGCCGCCCGCCTTGAGTGCCATAAATCCCCAGAGCCATGACAGTCCGCCAAAAATACCGGTGAGGACGATGAAAATCAGTGTTTTGGGACTCGTTGTGGTAAGCGTGCCCCATTTGCCAAGGAGAAGCGCCGCCCCGCCCATAAACACCGCGATGGACAGACCGCGCAACGTGGTGGCAAGGGTCGAGTCAATGCCGGCGATACCCACCTTGCTCAAAATTCCGACAGCCGCCGCCGAAAGTGCCGCGAGAAACGCATAGATGATCCATGTCATAGGGAGGAGAGAAAAAATATTTTTTTATGAATATCTGAGTGAGTGTGTCCTCGTGTGGAATCGAACCACAATCGCCTCCTTCGGAGGGAGGCATCCTATCCGTTGAACGACGAGGACAATGTTTCTGTAATAATAGCAAGAAAAATTTATTGGTGTCCTCGGCAGAGAAGAATCGGTCACGAATATTTTTCCTGACGGAAAAATTTCTCGACCCCGTCTCACGGCACGTGCCTTGCCCTTTCGGGCAAACTCGTGCATCGCTCCGACTTTCGATTCCTGACACACGCCAAGCAGTTGGCGTGTTCCGAGGCATTTCGCTCGCTCAATGTGTCCTCGGCAGGAATCGAACCTGCGACCTTCTGGACCGCAACCAGACGCTCTATCCACTGAGCTACGGGGACATTTTCATCTTCTAAATATGCAGGAGTTTCTCCAAAGTGTCAACCAGTCCGGGCTCGTGCTTCTCTTCGGGGATGAAATTGTCGAGCGTATCGCGGAGCATATCAATATCTGCCGGATCGACAGGGATGTGGACGTAGGGGACGAGTTTTCCTGCGGTGCGGATGCTCAAGATATTCTCGAACGGTGCATCCCGATAGACGAAAAATGATTCGATGGTGCTGAATTCGTAGAATTCATTGCCCGCGATGATGCCTTTGCCGGTTATCAGAAAAGAGAGTATCCGCGGTTCGCGGTAGAGCGAGAGATAGCCAACCACGCCGATCAGGATGAACGTGATCGCCATCAGGGGACTGTTGGTATAGAGGGCGTAGGCGATGATAGCGATGAGAAGCAGCGTGACCACAGTTTGTGAGCGCGGTCCGAGCTCGAGCGGTTCGTGTTCCGGCGCTTGCCAGTGGAGCAACACCTCGCCGTAGGCGGAGGGGATGGCGTGTGTTTCCGGTGATGTTTCTGATGGGTGGGAGTCAAGCATATTGGAGTACAAGAGGAATATTTATTCATTGTAGCATATTTTTTGAGAAAATATCTTTTGGGTAAAAAAGTCTGTACAAAGCTTGAGTAGCTTGCTAGGATGAAGTGGTAAAAATCAGGAAATGGCGTTCAGTCTCGCCAAAGACCAAAAAAACGATGGTTATCTTATCAAAGCGGAAGCGTGGCCGAGCGGTTGAAGGCAGCAGTCTTGAAAACTGCAGTACCGGAAACGGTACCGAAGGTTCGAATCCTTCCGCTTCCGCTTTGATTGGATAGGCGGAGGCAAAAATGAGTCGCTGCTTTGCGTTTTTTGGCGAGGTGGAGTATGCTTTTTGTGAAGTGACTCAGTAGGCTGTCATCTACCGTACCTTAAACTCAAGGAGGAGATTATGTCACCAAGAGGCTTTACGAGACGACCTCGGAAGATTAATTTTGGTATAGCTGATCCGCTGACTGGAAAGGCATATACTGTTACTACTCGGAGGCGGAGAGATATTACCCGGCACTGTCGGCTTGCGACCCCGGACACTCCATGCACTTTGTTATATACATGGACAGCTCAGCATGGTTTGACTGTGCGAATATCGCAACCGGATAAGAGCGCGTTGTGCGAGCGTATGCGATGCGGAGGCGAACGTCGGAGCTATTTCTCAGTGGATGGATTTGAAAAACAAATGGCGGATGTCCAATTCCGTTCTCTTTTACACAGCTGGGCCGACAGACTCGGGCTTGAACCGCTTCAACTCCGTGCTCTCATTCAGACGTACGCACCGGTTCTCTGAATACATTGAGTAGCACTTCACTCATTGGGGCTTCCGCAGACACTGCGATCAGAAGCCCTTTTTTTATTTCCTAAGCGTTGCGAGAGAAGCGAAAGCGTACTTTCGTTTCCGAGCACTTGCCCGCCTTCGGAGGGAGTGAGGGGAACACAGGGGAGAATACCAGTGCCTGCTTGCCACGGAAGTGATACTGCCTCAGGCGGTATCAGTGGCCGGAGCTTGCTCTGGGGTACATACCCTTTATTATTTCGACTGGACGTATTTTTGAAAATGCGTTATGTTATTTGTAAGTTATTGGAACATCCAGTGACTGTCACCGTTTGGGTTTTGCGGTTGGTACATTACCCTATATGTATGTCACCCTAGGGGGAAATCATGTCTATTGATGATAATCAAACACGGACTTTTACGCTTTTTTCCACATCGGACGTAGAACCTTGCAAACTTGCTTTGCAAGGTTCGGATGGAAATATGTATACCATCAAAAAAGTTTTTAAGGCCGTCCAGAAAACTCCGGCAATAAATGTCGGAAAACATTGCTTTCTTGTCTATCTGGAAAATAATGAATTCTGCTTCGTCGAGGCTGAGAGATTGTTTTCTATTGAGTGGCGTATAACCAAGCAGAGCAGTTCCTTTTCATTGAATAAGTTTTCGAGTCAAATCGCGGTGTGTTCTTCTCTGCGCTGGGACTTTGAGAGCTGGTGGAGAGATCGCATAGGTCTTACTCTTGAAGATCTTAATGTGATTCGACGGCTTGCGCCCGCCACTCTATGATTCTCTTTCGGGTAATGTCTCGAAAAATGGCTCCGTGCGAAACTTTGCGCGGAGCTATTTTCATTTTCTTGTCGGATTGTCGGATGTGTTTCTATTTTTCTCTGTTACAATAAGAAAGGATGGGAGTTAAGAAAAAAATATGGAGGTGTTTGTATCAATGAAAATAATTGTAGCGGCGACAATTATCGTTGCGGGTGGTTTGGCGTGGTATATGTTGACGCGCGATGTAGCAGTGAAGAATTATCCTTCTACGAAGACCGGTCCGGTGCTGTTGTTCGGAGACAGTCTAGCGGAGGGAGTGGGAGCAACGAAGGGGAATGATCTAGCGACTCAGCTCGGGAAAATTATTGGCGTACCGATTCTCAATTATGGCGTCAGCGGGGATACGACGCGTGATGGACTCCTCCGTCTCGACCGGGCGTTAGCAGAAAATCCGCGGGTCGCGATTATTCTTTTGGGTGGCAATGATTTCTTGAAGAAAATTCCACGCGAAGAAACATTTCAGAATCTGGAAGAGATAGTGACGGCGTTTCAACAACAGGGAACTATCGTGATGGTGCTCGGGGTACGGAGTGGTATCATTGGCGGTGGAGCGGATGAAGAATTTGAAGCATTGGCGGAGCGGACTGGTTCAGTCTATATGTCTGATGTGTTGTCGGGAGTTTTTGCTCAATCAGATCTGATGAGCGATGCTATCCATCCGAACGACACAGGCTATGCCAAAATTGCAGAGCGTTTGGCTCCAGAGCTCGTGAAGTTACTCCGTTAGCACTCGTAATTTTTGTTTGCTATGAGAGCAAGAGTTCTGTATACTGAAGAGACTATTTTTTAGACTACTCTACGGTATGTCAGAAGCGCTGGTCATCAAAAATCTGGAGAAAACCTACGCTGCCGGTGTGCGGGCGCTGAAGGGAGTGTCTTTG
>JAHFOM010000065.1 GCA_023261685.1 Candidatus Moraniibacteriota bacterium
GAATACTTCGAGCGTTTCGGGTTTGGCGAGAAGACGGGAGTGGAATTGCCGGCGGAACTTCCTGGCACTATACGCAACCTGAAAAACATCCGTTCCAATATCGAATTTTTCACGGCGTCGTTCGGTCAGGGCGTGGCAGTGACGCCCATTCAGATGATCAGCGCGTATGCTGCTCTTGCCAATGGGGGGACGCTGTACAAGCCACAGATTATCGAGCGGGTCATTCATAGCGATGAGAGCGAAGAAAAGATCGCGCCGCAGGCGGTCCGGCGCATCATAAGCGAAGAGACGAGCAAGACGATGGGCGAGATGTTACGGAGCGTCGTCGTCAACGGTCACGGCAAGCGAGCGGACGTCCCCGGCTACTTGGTCGGCGGCAAGACGGGGACGGCTCAGGTGGCGAAGAGTGACGCCAAGGGGTATGAGTCCGGACTTTCCATCGGCTCATTTGTCGGCTATGCTCCGATCAACGACCCGCGCTTCGTGGTACTGGTCAAACTGGATAATCCGAAAAACGTCGAGTGGGCGGAGTCGAGCGCCGCTCCGACCTTTGGCCGGATTATGAAATTTCTGCTAGAGTATGCCAAGATCAAACCGACAGAAGGAGTATCGGATAAAAAGTAAGAGTACCCTTTGAAGCTATGGCTGTAACGAAAAGAAAACTGTTGGAGAAGATGCTCTCCCTTATGGCACGAGCGGTACTACGGAAACACCGTCCGTTTATCGTGGGTATTACCGGATCCGTGGGTAAAAGCTCGACAAAAGAAGCAATCGCTTTGGTGTTGTCAGGCTCGTACAACGTGCGCAAATCCGAAGGCAATTACAACAATGAAATCGGCATTCCGCTGACGATTATCGGAGCCAAGAGCGGAGGCGGATCGCTCGTCGGCTGGGTAGGGGTGTGCTTCCGGTGGCTGTGGGTGATGGTATTTCCATCCCGTTATCCGGAAATGCTTGTCTTGGAAATGGGTATCGATCGGCCGGGCGATATGGAACGGCTGATGCGTTTCGTACCGCTCCAGATCGCGGTGGTGACGAATATCGGAGCAAGTCATTTGGAATTTTTTGGATCGATAGCCAATATCGCCAAAGAAAAAAGTCGCATCGTCTGCGGTTTGCCCGAAGGGGGCTTTGCTGTTCTCAATGCGGATGACAAACGCGTGCTCAAGATGCGGGAGAAGACGGATGCGAAAACGATCACCTATGGCTTTGACGGTGATGCACAGATGCGAGCCGACAATCTTTTATTCCACCGCGATGCCAAGCGGGTGGAAGGATTCAGTTTCAAGCTCAACTATGACGGCAAGTCCATTCCCGTCCGTTTGCCGAAAATCGTGGCGAAATACCATATCGGCGCGGTTTTGGCGGCGGCAGCTGTCGGCGTTGCGCTTAAGATGAATCTGGTAGAGATCGCGGGAGCGCTGGAAGCATTCGAGCCGTTGCCGGGACGCTTGCGTTTGTTGCCGGGGAGAAACGCTATGATTCTCCTTGATGACACGTACAACGCGTCCCCGGCGTCGACAGAAGCGGCACTAAGCGTCGTACAGGAACTGATAGCGCCGCGCAAAGTCGTTATCTTGGGGGATATGCTCGAGCTCGGCGTGGATACAGAGGAAACACACAGGAAACTGGCGGACAGAGTGGTGGCTTCCGGCGCGCACGTCGCCATACTGGCCGGTCAGCATATGCGGGCGCTGTATGATGAATTGTTGGCGCGGGGTTTTTCACGCAAATATGTGTTGTGGCTGCCAGATTCGCTTTCCGCGAGGCAAATCATTTTGGATACTGTTCGTCCTGAAGACTTGATCCTCATCAAAGGATCGCAGGGGATGAGAATGGAAAAAATCACGGAGATACTCTTGGCAGAACCGAAAGATAGGGCGGTGCTCCTGTGCCGGCAGACACCCCAGTGGCAACAGAAACCATTTATCCCACCGACCGAATGGAGTGCCATATAGTACCGTTGTGCTTATATTCTATTCTGAATCCCAATAGTCCAGCCATCAAAAGTAATTTTTTGTCTCCATTTCACCACTCATCAGGACCTCTCGGCTGAACGAAAAAAAGTCGCCCCCAATCTACGGCGGAGCAGCTTCTTTTTTCGAGCCGAGAGGCCTTCTTCACACAGTGTGCAACGAGAGCCAAAAAATTCTTTTGGCGGCTGGACTGAGGTGAACAACAGTGTGCTTCAGAATGGAACTCAGAGCGGTACAGTTGCGTATTTGCAGAAAAAAAGTTATGATATTGGCAGAGAGGAAATATATTTGTTTTCCTCCGATGAACTTTAATCCGTATAGAGAAAGCGTATGACAGACACTATGGGAGACAGCATGAAAGACAGGGATTTTGTCGAGTATGTGGTCAAGATGATCGTGGACAATCCGGAATCGGTGAAGGTAGAAAGAAAGATCGATGAGATGGGCGTACTGATAACGCTCGATGTGCACCCCAGCGATATGGGGATGGTGATCGGTCGCGAAGGGATGACTGCCAAGGCCTTGCGTACGCTCCTTCGTGTTATCGGCGCGCGCAACAGCGCCCGGGTCAATCTGAAAATCAACGAACCGGAAGGCTCTACGCGTCCTCCCCGCGAACCGCGCGAATCGACTGGCGCGCGCGATGACCACCGTGCGGAGCGGATGGAACAGCCGATCAGTCCCGCAGAAAAGCCGCCCGAAGAAAAGAAAACCCTCGACGACGTGATGAATGATATTCAGATCTAGTCTGGTAAAACCGCATCAATCCAAAAGCCGCCCGCTCCTCAAAAAGAAGGCGGTTTTTTGTGAAATAATTTTTTACACTTTTCACCGCCGCCATTGACTTTTTAGTTTTTTAGGTGTATAATGCTCAGTCAGTTGATTTAACAACACAAGAAAGGGAAATACTATGTACCAGAATACTGTCGCGGTAGCGGTAGTCATACTGCCCGTATCCTTAGTAAGTTTTGCCGAAGGCCTCCTGGTCATTCAGCGGGGGAATCCGCAGGAAGACGGACATGACCTATGGGCGTTTCCCGGTGGATACGTAGGGATTGAAGATGTACGGCAAGCGGCTGTACGAGAAGTATTTGA
>JAHFOM010000029.1 GCA_023261685.1 Candidatus Moraniibacteriota bacterium
ATCCGATCCTTCCATCCCGAGCGCGAAATGACCTTTGACATACTCTTTGGCTTTCATAAGCTCTTCCGCGCTCACCGGTTCCATCGCTATCTTTTTATACTCCGAAAGAATCACATCAATGGTTTTTTCCAGATTTTCGTGCTCCACTCCGCACTGCGTCGCCAGATACCCGGCGTCATGATAGGTATCCACACCCGTATGCACGCTGTATGCCAATCCCCTGCGCTCACGCACTTCCATAAACAACCGGCTCGACATCCCGCCGCCGAGAATAGTCGCCAGAAGCGACAGCGCGAAACGGTCGTTGTGAAACATATCATACGCCCGCACGCCGATGATGAGATGTGTCTGATCGGATTTTTTGTGATGGATGGAAATCTCTGGTTTCACTTGGGCTTGCTTGATTTTCTTGAAAACCGGCTTCTTGCCCGTACGGATATGCGCGAAATGTTTTTCTATTTCCTTTTTAACTTTTTTCGGATCAATTTTCCCCGCGACGCCGACGACGACATTCTGTGCCGTATAGCCGCGACCGAGGTACTTCATAAAATCCCGACGGGCGAATGACTGGATATTTTTTTTCGGTCCGAGGATCTCTCTGCCTAACGGATGTTCCTTGTAGAGCAATTTCTCGAAATGCTCCCCGACACGGCGCGCCGGCATATCCTCGTACATATTGATTTCCTGCAGAATCGTCCCTCTCTCCCGTTCGATTTCTTCCGGCTCGAGCGTCGCGTTGAGAAACAGGTCAGAAACGACATCGAGGGCAGTTTCCCAGTGGCGCGCTTCTACCTTCGCATAGTACGCCGTGTGGTCCTTGGCAGTATAGGCATTGTACTCCGCCCCGATGGCATCGAGCTCCCGGCTGATATCGATGGTATTCGGACGTTTCGTAGTGCCCTTGAAAAACATATGCTCGAGAAAGTGCGCCAGACCGTTTTCCTTCCCCGTTTCGTAGCGCGATCCCACTCCGGTCATCACGATCACCGTCGCCGTCTCCGTATCCACCATCGGCGCCAAGACGATCCGCAGTCCATTTTTCAACGTGTGTTTCTGATATTTCATATGCGTTACAGTTTTTCTTGAAAATATTGCTTAAGCTCCACAATCGGTACCCGCTCCTGTTGCATCGTGTCGCGATCGCGGACCGTGACGGTGCCAGTAAGGGGAGCGTCTCCTGCCTCGGCGCCGTCAGGCGATGGGTCGCCTGCGCCGATGGTGTCGAAATCTACCGTGACGCAGTACGGCGTACCAATCTCATCCTGCCGGCGGTAGCGCTTGCCCACGTTGCCATTATCGTCGAATTCGCATAGCCATTCTGATTTCAGTGCTTGAAATACTTCCTGCGCCTTGGCAACCAGCTCCGGCTTGTTTTTCATCAGAGGAAAGACAGCGATTTTTACCGGCGCCAGTTTCTTTGGCAGCTTGAGTACTGTCCTCATCTCGCCGTTTTCCATAGCTTCTTCCACATACGCCTCTGTCAAGAAAGCGAGCAGCATCCGTCCGACACCGACCGAAGATTCAATGATATGCGGGACATATTTCTCATTGGTCTGCGGATCGAGATACTCAAGCGCGACACCGGAGAACTTGGAATGCTGAGTCAGGTCATAATCCCCACGCGCGTGGATGCCCTCGAGCTCCTTGAACCCGAAAGGAAACTGGTACTCGATGTCATAGGCTTCCTTGGCATAAAACACCAAATTCTCGTGTTTGTGCCAACGGAGATTTTCTTCTTTCATTCCAAGATCCAGATAAAATTGCCAGCGGTATGCTCTCAGTTTTTCGTACTCCGTCATTTCATTGTCCGGATGCGTGAAATACTGCATCTCCATCTGCTCGAATTCCCGTGTGCGGAAAATGAACTGCCGCGCCGTGATCTCATTGCGAAATGCCTTGCCGACCTGCGCGATACCGAACGGTACTCTGACACGGGTCGAGTCAAGCACGTTCTTGTAATTGACATAAATCCCCTGACACGTCTCGCCGCGCAGATAGACCGGCTCTACGGAAGTATCTCCCGTGAAATTGCCGAGATTGGATTGTACCAGCAGATTGAATTTCTTAACCGTTCCAAAGTCTTTTTTCCCACACTTCGGACAGACGATATTTTGTCGGTGTTCATCAAAGAGCGCATTGATTTCGGTCTCACTCATTTTTTCATCCGCCACCACGCCGATTTCCTCAAGTAGGTGATCCGCGCGTACCCGGGTATGGCACGCCTTGCATTCTGCAAGCGGATCGGAAAATCCACCGACGTGTCCGGATGCTTCCCAAATCTTCGGATGCATAAAAATCGCGGAGTCCAGTCCGACGATGTCTTCGCGCATCTGCACCATATATTTCCACCATTCCCGTTTGAGCGCATTGGCGAGCTCGACACCATACGGACCGAGATCATACACCGCCGCAAATCCCCCATAAATTTCCGACGAAGGAAACACAAAACCGCGCCGTTTGCAGAGGGCGACTATTTTTTCCATTAATTGCGAGTCTTTTTCAGCCATATAGCTTGACAAAAGAGGGTATTCTGTATATATTAGGATGATTCTTTAACAATTCCATAATACAGGTATTCACCTGTTTTTTCAACCTGTTACTCACTCCAACCATCAACAAAGAGGTTTTCCGTGATCAATGTGATCAAACAGACTCAATCCAAACTCCCTCCAAAAAAGGAAGTTGTCCTCAAAAAGAAACTCGCTGATATCAGAAAAGATATCGACTGGCTGATGACACCAAAAAACGAACTCACCAGTAGTCAGCTCGAGAAGATGCTGGCGAAATATTTTTCCGGACATCCGAAGCTGCAACTGGTTGGAAACGATTTTCGCCAACTCTGGGCACGCCTCAGCATCTTTGCTGAAAATGAAATGATCAATTTCGTGCCTTATGTTGCGCACAAAAAATGGACAGGCGACCAGATCAGATTCTTGGCCTGTCAAATATGCCTGGCAAAACAGTTACTGCCGTTAGTGTTGAAACTGGCCAGCGGCGATCCGGACCCTGAAGAGTAAGGATCTCTTTCTCTCTCAAAGAGCAGTCAGCGTAATACCGCTTGCTGCTCTTTCTTTTTATGAAAAATACTCAATCACGAAGCTTTTCCATCAGGCGCATATAGAAACGCAGATTGTGAAGCGACGCCAAACGGCCGGCGAGCGGTTCGCCGACGCTGAAGAGATGGCGGAGATACGCCCGAGTGTAGCGGGTACACAGAAGACAATCACAGAGCGGATCCACCGGCGTGAAATCCTCCTTAAACCGCTCATTCTGGATATTGATGGTTTCGTAAAAAGATCCCTCTTCTTCATTGTTGTTTTCGTTTTGAGCTTTTGTATTTTTGGTTTTATTTGGATTTTGTGATTTGAAATTTGTGTTTTGACTTTTCATAATGAAAAGTCTTCCGTGTCTTCCTTCACGCGTCGGAATAACACAGTCAAACATATCCATCCCGGCATTGACGGCATTGACCAATTCTTCGGGCCTTCCGAGTCCCATCAGGTAGCGGGGCTTATCCTCGGGTAAATACGGTACTGTCCATTTCAGGATATCAGGCAGTGTCTCGCGCGGTTCGCCGACCGCCACTCCCCCGATGGCGTACCCATCCCAGCCCGAGTCTGGTCCGCCTAAAGCGGAAAATTCTATTCCGGATAATTGCTTGACTGATTCAACACGGAGATCCTCATATATCGAACCCTGAACGATACAAAATAGTAGCGGTCTGTCATTCACGTACTTTTCACCACCTTCTTTTATTTTTTTATAAAAATGTTCAAACGCTCTCGCTGCCCAGCGCGTCGTCCGCTGAAGTGAAGCAAGCGCATACTCCCGCGTGCAGGGATACGGTGGACATTCATCCAACACCATAATGATATCTGAACCGAGGTCAAGCTGAATATCGATGGAAATCTCCGGAGAAAGAAAATAGCGATTGCCATTTTCCGGATCCACGAACTCCACGCCCGCCTCAGAGAGCCTCACTCCATTGACCCCGAAACGCTCGCTGGCACGGGCACCCAATGAAAACACCTGAAACCCTCCGGAGTCGGTCAGTATCGGTCCCGACCAGTCCATAAACCGATGGAGATCCCCGGCCCTAGCGATGAGCTCCGATCCGGGACGCAACCACAGATGGTACGTATTGCCGAGCACGATTTCCGCGCCGAGCGAGCGTACCTCTTCCGGAAGAATGTGTTTGACTGCTCCCCGCGTCGCAATCGGCATAAAAAAGGGAGTCTGTATACTCCCCCTTCTCGTAATAAGCTCCCCCACGCGCCGCTTATCAATATTCTTTTTTTGAATCCATGCTCCCATTATATTTTTCATTCACCGGCCACGACACTGCCACCCAGTGATGTATACAGTACATCATCACGGAGAAAACTGTTCACTTCTTCTTTTTCCACTCGGATATCTTTGCCGGTAAAAGTATCTTTGGCAGTCAACGTGGCGCTATTCATCAAGATCAGCGGTTTTCCTACCGTGTTCGGAGCTGGCGTCGCGGAGATCTGAAAGAAAAGATCGCGCGAGGCACCCTTTGTCTGAGCTACTGTTCCGAGCTCCCACACAAGCTCATTGGTACGCTCATTGAAATGAATCGTCTCTCCTGCCGGCGCGAATTTTCCGGCGTAACGCACGCTGGTCGGCAATATGAATGAGAGGCGCGCGTCCTTGAAATCATTGGAAATATTGGCAAGTTTCACGCGAATGACATAGCTGGTTTCCTGTCCGACTCTCGGCGGGAAAGGACCGGTATTCTGGAAAGGAGTCTCATTGTAGAGAGCGCTCATATCGATGCTGATAAGCGAGCTCAGCTTGACCAAGAGCATATTGCTCCCCACAATTTTGTTCACACCGAGTGTTGTCGGTATATCAGGACTGTCGATCTTGGCGACGGAGCGGATAGCGGGATTCCTCTCGCTCCCTGCCGGAAGTGTCGCCACTACCGGTACGGAAAAAACTATCTCACCGGAGGCACCCGGATCGATCTTTCCCAAACCCGGAATATCCGACGCTTTCCAAGTAATCAATTTTCGTGAAGCATCGTATGACCCTCTGCTTAAGGACAAGCGGGTCATATCGAGCAGTGTCGGATTGATCTCAAGCGTCACTATGGCATCGCGCATACCGATGTCGCTCTCATTTTTGTAACGAATGACATACCGTAGCGTTTCTCCCGGACTCACGGTAATATCAGTCAGTCCGTTGACCGTCTGCGAAAGAGAAAAGAGCGAGGCTCTCATACGCGTCTGACGTTCGTTTTCAGCATACGCGGAAAATCTCCCATCGCCCCCGAAAAAACCGATCATTCCACGAATCTGCTTGTACTCATCACGCGCCCCCGAGAGTACGCCTCGCACGATGATCTTTCCCTCCGCGCGAGCATTCAAATTGCCGACGTACCAGACTGATTCTCCTTCTGACGGCCGTGGCTCGGCACTGACAAACTGAAAGCCGTCCGGGTACTCCGCTTTCACGCGGAGATTGGAAAACGGGAAATCGCTCACATTGCCATAATTGATGACGTACTCGACATTTTGACCGGTGGCTATCTCCAAAGGCGCGGCAATTTCCAATGACAGCGGAGACGTCGCCACATTCACCGCGATCTGCGCGGTCTTTTCAAAGATGGTGGCTATACCCTTAGGCGTGTAGCGAAGTGTTGCCTTGAGAGAGACAAGATCCCCTTTGGAACCATAAAATTTCCCGGAGAAATCTTTCTTTGCTGCCGTATTGGCATCAATATTCCCGATCGGCACTTCAATCAGAAATCCTTTCGTTTCTGCCGCGCTTCCCGGCTCCGGGTGAAATGATTCCGGATAGGAAAAAATAAGCGTCGCATTGGAGAGTCCAGCCCAATTATCATTGGCATAGGCGACTGTGAACGTCGTATCCTCTGCGCTCGCAACGCCTTTCGGGCCGTTTATGGTGACTTTGACACGCTCTTCACTGAAAAGCATCGTGCGTACTTTGAACACCAGACCGCCGAGAAGCATCAAGAGGGCAATGCCACCCAGAGCAAACGCGATATGGCGGCGGCGTTTGCGCGTCGAAATATCAGCGAAGAGAATCTCTTCCGCCGATGAAGGGTTTCCGCCGAGAGGAGCGCTCCACGTTTCGGTTTTTTGAAACTCTGACTGCATATCCGGATCAATCGCTCCCTGTCCCGGATCATACGGCGTGTGCTGACGCGCACGATCAAGATGTATATCCCGACCGTGTAATTTTTCATTCAGATCTTCGAGACCCATAGAGAATAGTCGAATATCGATGTTTATTATCTTGATTCTACCAAAAACAAGTGTTATCTACAATGCTTCTCTTCATTCATTTCTAATTTTCACTTTTCAATTTTCAAACAATGTTCAATGTTACAATTTTCAAACCCCTCGGTATTGATGCACTGAAAACTCTCACCTCTCGATCCACTCGAAAAACCGCGTGGTGACAAGCCGCAATTCCCGCAATTCGGCCGGGCTCACCTGTACTCGTGCAAGCGATGTCAGCGTATTGGACAGAAAAAGTCTCATCAGCTTGATCGCACTTTCACTCACGGCGAAGACCCCCGGTTGCTGTCGGATATGTTGACCTGAAAGCACACCACCCGCGCTCGGGCTGAAAAAATGCCGCTCGCCGGATGCCAGTTTTTCACCCGAGACGACACAGACACCAGTCTCTATCTCATAGCCCAGCCGAGCAAAGAGCTGAAAGAGAAATCCTTCCGTCAGCAGGAGTATTTTTTCTTTTTTCCCATCTTTGGCAAAATCATCCGCCAGCGACAGGTACAATGAGAGTAATCGGAAGACATCCGCGTCAGCCTCGTCCCATTCTACCAAACGCTCAAGCAGAGAAACGACTTCTAGTACGCGTGTCAAAATGTCCACGTCCGTCCGCAGGTGCAAGAAATTTTTTTCAGCGACGGCACCAGCAATTCTCCCTGTCCCGCGTCCCTTGGCGACGATGACCAGTCCCTGCATCAGCGTCTCCAATTGTCCTGCCAGTTTCGCTTCCGATTTGCGCACGCCTTTCGCCACGACCTGCACCTTGCCCTGTTCCAGCGTATAGAGCGTATACAAACGATCAGTTTCACCGACCTCTTTCTTTTTCAGCACTATGGCGTTATAACGAAGCTCCATTTTTTTGGAATATTTTTCTAGAAAAACATCTGACGGTAAGCAATCTTCCCAAGAGACACTCATCCGTCCAGCGACGGACTCACTCCTGAAACTTTCGCAATCCGCCGAAACGGCGGAACCATGCTTGCGAAACTTTCAAGCCTCTCTGGAAAATTCTTATCGCAGATGTTTCAAAACCGCGCTTTCCTTAATGGAAATCTACAGAAGCCCAAGATAATCGAGGCAAAGATACGCGCCCTCTATATCCGTCATCTGTCCCGTACGGATATGCTCCCGAAACTGCTCGAGGCTCATCAGCACTACTTCCACCTCTTCACCATTGTATTCTACCTGCGGTTCGCCGATTTTCTCGCAATCCGTGATGACAAAAAAGTTTTTTGTATATGTCGAGTACGCGTCCGGCAAAAGCTCCGTGACAAATTGCGCATTCCCTCGGTAGCCGGTTTCTTCCAGCAGTTCGCGGGTAATCGCTTCCTCTTTTGTTTCGTCCCCATCCATACCTCCTCCCGGCATCTCAAGCAATATCTTCGCCGGTCCCGGACGGAATTGCCGCGCCAGAATGACTTGCTGGTCTTTCGTCAGAGCCAGACACGCGACACTCGAGTGCCCCGTTCTGAGATAAAATTCTCCTTCATTCCCATTGGGCAAACGATAGATGCGCTTCTCGACACCCCGGCCGAATTTTTTGAGTATTTCCTCACGGGACACCTCTTCCCAATTCGCCATCGTACTGCTCATATTTTTTTCAGGAAAAATGTGAATGCCTCCCCTTCAAGCGTGACGGTCTCAATATATTCGGCATCGGCGAGATCACCTTGACCAACTTCCGTAGCCAAAACTTCTTTAGTAATCTCGCTTTCAAATTTCTCAAACACTTCTTCCTTGCCCTGATACCCGAGTATGATCCGATCTTCCACATTAAAACCGGCTTTCTTGCGACCTTCCTGAATAGCGCGGATGATCTCTCGTGCTTCGCCTTCGAGTTTGAGTTCGGGAGTAATTTCCGTATTCAATACCAGAACGTCCTCAAGAGTCGTATCAACAATCACCCCTCGTATATTCAACTCTTCCGAAAGAATCTCTTGCATTTCACTTGATACGTCATACTTGATACTCGATACGCCTAACGGTTGTCGTACTTTTATCTTGGCATCAGCGCGCATTTTCAAACCGAGCGTCACGAGCTCCCGCAATAGACGCATATCCTCATTCATTTTCGTGTCAATCAATGCCTCGTCTGCTTTTGGATAATCCTCTAAATGAACCGACTCTTTGCCGGCCTGCCCGACATCAATTGCGTCAGCATTTTGGCGGGTCAGATTCCGATAGATTTCCTCCGCGAGAAACGGCGTAAAGGGAGCCATCACTTTGGCAAGCGTCACGAGCACGTCGTACAAGGTTTGATAAGCATTTTCCTTGTCAGTATCATCTTCGCTTTTCCAAAAACGTTTGCGACTGCGCCGGATATACCAGTTAGAGAGATTATCAATGAAGTTCTCTACTTTCTTGGTTGAGGAATAGACATCATAACTGGCAAGCGATTCGTCCACTTCTTGCACCAACTTCTGCAGTTCGGACAAAATCCACTTATCCAGAATATTTTTCGAAACGCCACTATTTTTCTTGGGTTCCCATCTATCAATCGACGCGTACGTCATAAAAAACGAGTACGAGTTCCATAACATCCTGAACACTCGATTCTGCACATCGCGCATACCCTTCAGATCAAAGCGTTTCGGCAATCCCGGCTGATTGATGGAAAACAACAGCCAGCGGAGCGGATCAGCACCATACTCCTCAAACATCTGGAATGGATCAATGACGTTGCCCTTAGATTTCGACATTTTCTTCCCCTGAGCATCAAGTATATGCCCGAGACAGATGACATTCCTGTAAGCATTGCCGATCGCGACTTTCCCTGCTTTATGGAGTAATGTCGCAATGGAATGCAACGTATAAAACCAGCCACGAGTCTGATCAACCGCCTCGCAGATATAGTCTGCGGGAAAATAGTTCTCTATTGATCCTTCCCCGAGATACTGATGCTGCGCCAATGGCATCGCCCCCGAATCGAACCACACATCCAAAACTTCCGGCGTCCGCCGCATCATGCCTCCGCACTCACAAGAAAACGTTACATCATCAATGTATGGTTTATGCACATCCTCCAGTGTCTTGCCTGACAATTTCTCTAGTTCGTTCATAGAAGAAATAACCCGCATTTTCCCACATCCGTTTTTTTCTGTTTTTTGTTGGCTGTTATCTGTTGACTGTCCCACGCATTCCCAAACAGGCAGTGGCGTCCCCCAATACCGTTCACGTGAAATCGCCCAATCTTTCGCGCCACGCAACCATTCACCGAATCGTCCTTCTTTGATATGTTCCGGTACCCAAGTAATCTTCTCATTATTTTCCACAAGCGCGCCACGCACTTCGCTCATCCGAATAAACCACGACGGCTTGGCATAATAGATGAGCGGCGTCTCACAACGCCAGCAGAACGGATATTCATGCTCGTATATCTCTTCTTTGAAAAAAAGATTCTGCTGTTTCAGATCTTCAATGATCAAATCATCCACGGCGTAGCGATTTTTGTCATTCTTTTTCTTGACCGGGATTCCCTCCCCGGGCAGGCCGAATCCTTTCGATAATGTTCCATCCGCCTCGACCGTCAGAAGCGTCGGCAAATCATTCTCTTTTCCCACATTCGCGTCATCCTCTCCGAAAGCCGGTGCGATATGCACGATACCCGTACCGGAATCGGTCGTCACAAAATCACCGGCAATCACTTTGTAACTCTTTTCTTTGTCTTTTCCGGCGGTTTCATAAAAAGGTTCATATTGTAAACCAAGGAGGTTCTTTCCTAAAGCTGTTACCTCCTTAGCCCATGGAATCTCACTATATTCTGTATCTTTTGGATTTAATCCTGCATACAATAATGCATTAATAAATGTCATTCCTGCATATTCGCCCTTCTTCATTGTTCGAATAGCATAATTAACTTCTGAATTTACAGCTAAAGCGACGTTCCCCGGCAGTGTCCATGGCGTCGTTGTCCATACGAGAAAATAGGTTTGGTCATCCGTCGTGAAATCACCGATCTTCTGACCGGGCTTCGCCTTGAATTTCACATACACCGAATTATCCTTCACCGTCTGATAGCCTTGCGCCACTTCGTGCGATGACAACGCCGTGCCGCAACGATAGCAGTATGGCACGACTTTGTGTCCTTTATACAGAAAACTCTCTCCTTTTTCATTCTTCAGTTCCGCAATCTGCGCCAACTGCCACCAGACGGACTCGATATATTCGTTCTCGTACGTCACATACGGATGTTCCATATCCACCCAATACCCCATCCGTTTGGTCATCTTCTCCCACAAGTCACGGTATTCCCAGACGGATTCTTTGCACTGTTTGTTGAACTCAATGATACTCGCGCGCACGTCGCCCGGCACGATATTTTCAATATCCTGCTTGTTCTTGAGTCCGAGCTTTTTCTCCACCTGCAACTCCACCGGCAATCCGTGTGTGTCCCAGCCGGCCTTGCGTTCCACCCGATAGCCTTTCATCGTTTTGTAACGCGGGATGATATCCTTGAAAGAACGCGCCAAAATATGATGCAGCCCCGGAACACCATTGGCAGTCGGCGGTCCTTCGTAAAAGATAAAATGTTTATCGGCAGAATTTTTTTCTACCGACCGTTCAAAAATCTTTTCCGCGTCCCAAAACCTGAGGATTTCTTCCTCCATTTTCGGAAAACTCACCTGCGATTCGACTTTTTTAAACATAAGTTTCATTGTTACGGTGTTTTGTATAAACAGTCATCTACCCAGCCCAATACCAATTAACAAATAGATAGGTATTTAGCGCCATTAACATCGTTGAAACGGCTATCCATACATATCTGGCAATCTCATTTTTAATCGATGCCCCGATGATGAAGATGGGGAACAAAACTAGCATATATCTTCCGATACTCATAAGCGTTCCTGTGGCTACCGCAACGCCAATCGTACTCGCCATATAAACCGCGTATGGGTATTTTTTCAATTTTATAAGATATCCGATGACCAATAAACCAAACAGGAAATAAAAAGTATCCAACGAAAAATTTGTGATTGATGCCCTAGAGAAAAACTCAAAATGATCCCCATTGAATGAAAATGATCTTCCCCATGCACTCTCAATTTTGAAGAACAGAAGCGGGTCTCCGAAGTAAATCCAATGATATGCGAAAAAGAGTACTGTTCCTGCAGGAATAAGTGCTAATGGCAGCGATTTCTTCAAAACCTGAAAACGGAATCCTTCCATAATGAAGAATTGCCACAAAAGCGGAATAAACAACAAGATTCCAGTCACTCTCGTCAATGAGGCGAGTAGACCAAAAACTCCCGCCCAAAAATATTTCCTTTCAAAAGTGAAGTAAAATGCCCCCAGGGAGAGAAAAAGAAAAAGCGACTCCGTATAAATAGCATTCAGAAAAAAAGCTGTCGGGAAAACAAGAAGAAGAAAAACGGCGTAAAGCGGATTCGAGTCCTTATGAAACTTCTCAACGAATCTGAACAGTAGCCCACAGGAAAGAACGAGGAACACGCTACTCGCAATCCACCCGGCAAGAATGGAATTACC
>JAHFOM010000030.1:0-2094 GCA_023261685.1 Candidatus Moraniibacteriota bacterium
CGAACCGCGTCGTGTTATGCTCCGCGTCTTCGATGTCGCGAGCCAGCTCTACCAATCCATACAAAGTGCCAGCCAGAGGGGAAGCGATCGCTCCGATTGCCGGGTCTCCCCTTTCTTGTACTTCACGGGCGGCACCCGCCGTATCCTCTGCCACCACCGCTTTGAATTTGTGTGAGTGGAGGTACTTCCGACACTGCGCCAAAGCGTGGATATGGCTGTGCACTTCGCGGATGCTCTCAAGAGTCGCTTCCGGCACACCGAACAAACGGTGTTCGATAGGCTGAAAATGCTCTCCGACAATCGCGGTATCGGTATCACGTAAAAGATGGTGGATATCGGCGACCCGCCCGGCAATAGAATTGTCAATTGGAATCATCGCGTAGTCAGCCTTGCCCTCTCGCACCGCGGTAAAGACATCTGCAAAAATAAGGCACGGCAAAGTAACGCTATCTGGAAAGACTGCTCGCGCCGCAATATCCGAATTGGCACCCGGTTCTCCCTGAAACGCGATCGGCAACTTTGTATTCATATTAAATATGAATGGTTTTAGAGCAGAGCTATATCCTTGTTTGTCTGTCATACCTTTACTTTAAGTGCGAC
Source organism: Candidatus Moraniibacteriota bacterium (assembly GCA_023261685.1). GTDB lineage: Bacteria > Patescibacteriota > Minisyncoccia > Moranbacterales > UBA1568 > UBA1568. The sequence goes on from JAHFOM010000030.1 coordinate 601, forward strand.
TCTTTCTTGAATCGCTCGATTGCCAACGCTATCAATCTGTCTATCAGCTCGCCATACGGTATGCCCGATGCCTCCCAGAGTTTCGGATACATACTTATCGAGGTAAATCCAGGAATAGTGTTGATCTCGTTCACCAAGAGGCTGCCATCTTTTTTCAAAAAGAAATCCACCCGCGCCATACCCTCGCAGCCGAGAACCGCAAAAGTCTGGAGTGCCAGAGACTGCACTTTCTTGACCTCTGCTTTCGTCAGCTTCGCCGGAATGACCAAGACGGCTCCGTTGGCATCGCTATACTTAGCCTCATACGAATAGAAGTCGTGCTTGGCCGTATCCGGGATGATTTCGCCGGGTATGGATGCCTCCGGATGTTCGTTCCCCAGCACAGCGCATTCTATCTCGCGTCCGTCAATATATTCTTCAATAAGCACTTTTGTATCAAAAGCAAAAGCCTTCGTGAGCGCCGCCTCAAATTCCTTCTTGTCACGCGCTTTTGAAATGCCGACGGATGATCCCAAATTCGCCGGCTTCACGAAGACAGGCGTCCCGAGTGCTTGCTTCACTTTCGCAAAAGATACCCTTGAACGGTTACGGCTCTCCACTGTCAGAGAGCGTGCCACTGGAATATGCGCTTCTCGCAACAGACGTTTCATCACATCTTTGTCCATACCAACCGCCGAACCGAGTACGCCTGAACCGACAAACGGGATACCGGCGAGTTTCAAAAAGCCTTGTACGGTACCATCTTCACCGAAAGGCCCATGCAGTACGGGAAAAACAACATCAAATTCTCTGCAATTCACCGCAGTATCAGAATGTATAACCGGTCCCTGTCCGGACAGGATGAGAGCGATGTTTGTTGCTCTACTCGCACGCTGGATCCTGCCAGAATCTTCCAATGCCAAGATATCATCCTGCAGATACCACCTGCCCTCTTTGGTAATCCCTATAAGCGAGACGATATATTTTTTCTTGTCGAGCGCCGCGTAAATATTGCGCGCTGACACAATAGAAACCTCGTGCTCCGCCGATTGCCCGCCGTACAGGATGGCAACGCGTATTTTCTTGCTCCGAGCCTTCTTTTTCATACGGTCAGTGTGCTCGCTATCGGAAAAAAGCCGATAGCATGACGGTCATTGCTGTATCACGGCGTCTACCGGGGTTTTGTTGTTCACTGGCGATGTATCATCAGTATTTTCCGTGTCAGCATTTTTCTCCCCATCCTGCACCTCCTCTTGCGAAGCGCTTCCCGCCTCATCAGTTGATTCCTCTGCTCCTAATCCTTCATCAATCCCCTCTTCACCAGATTCTTCCTCATCTGCTATCGGATTGGCCAGCGTATAGGCGACTGGATCATTACATTCGACACCTTCTTCCGCGGTCGCCGGATCACAGAGCGTGAATACACAATCCGCTTCGCCCTCGGGACATACCAAAGCCTCACAACTTTCTTCTGCTGGGTCGCAGAGCGGGATATTCTTGGCATTGCGCGAGATG
>JAHFOM010000030.1:2104-11412 GCA_023261685.1 Candidatus Moraniibacteriota bacterium
GCCTGAATCATATAGTCGTGCGCCACAACGTAGCGATAATACGTCGCCCCAACCGATCCGGCTATAAGGAGAAAAAAGACGATGAAAAATATTTTTTCAGCCCGAGGCTGATCCGCCTTGGGCGGAGATTGTTTGTCCATAAAATTATTGTACTACAAAAGAGGCATTCTCGCTACCGATACAGAAAAAAAGAGGGTATTGACCCTCTTTTTTTTCGTCTCCGATGCATCTCTCTTCCCTAAAAGAGACGCGTAATCCAGCCGAAAAGACTAGCAGTATTGTTTTCAGCCGTGATATAGGCTTGCAGTTTCAGCACCTCGCTCCGTAGCGTCGATGCCTGACTGATAAGAATCTGTTTGATGTCCGGATCAGTGACCTGTGCCGCCGCTGATTCCAATGCCGTTGCCCGAGTGTTGATAGCACTGACTTCACTACTCAACGCGTCAAGCGCATTGAAATCAGGACCGAAGACCGTCTTCGTCAAGCCGCTGCGATCTTTGATATCCTGCAAACTTTGCTTGATATTGTTCGCAGCCGCCTTGTGTTCAATCGCCACTCTTTTCACTGTTTTGGAAATGTCGTTATCATCGTCACTTTCGATTTCCGCCACATCATTCAGATCTTCAGAGAGATCATCAGCATCATCCTCGTGATCCTCGAAAAGATCGTCGTCATCGGTACCGCCCAGCGCGAACATCGTACTCTCAACAGCACTCTTCAAACGCTTCACGCGCTTTTCAAAGGCTTTGACCGTATCGCGCGTAAGAGCTCCGGGTGTTGCGGCAATGGATGTCCTGAGAACAGCAAAATCCGATCGCAACGAAACGAGCTGCGTCTTGAAAGCCGAGGCATTGCCGCCGAGCGCTTCCAACGAATCGATCTTCTGGGAAACCTGTCCGAAACGCTTCTCTACCTTTGTCAATTCTTCGGCAATCTGCCCGGCATCGTGCAAGTCTTTTTCCGCGAAATGCGTCGTTTTCTTGATTTCTTTGGCAAGTATCTTGGCTTTCTCAAGATCATTGGCGTCAAAAGCACTTCCTACAAGACCGAGCTTGGCCTCTGCTTCGGCCAGACGCGCGAGGGCGGTCGTCACATCCACTCCTTCATCCTGTTTCTCCAGAAGATGCTTCTTGGCTTCAGCAATTCCTTTGACAATGTTATTCAAAGTCTGAATGCGATCCTGAAACATAGGACTGTCATCGCCATCATCATCCCCCTCGACTTCATCAGCATCATCTTCCGAGCCGCCTATACTATCGTCATTACTGTCACCAGTGTCTTCATCATCATTGTTATCTTCATTATCATCTTCGCTGTCATTACTATTATCCCCTGAGTCATCAGAACTCTTATTTGATCGCTCCGACTGCTTTTTAGCAGACTCGCGCGCCCGTTCCGCTTTTTTCTTGGCTTCTTCAGATTTCTTTTCCTTCTCAGGTTTCGAAGAAGAATCATTACTATTGTCATCCTTATTGTCATTACTATCATCTCCGCCGCCGCCATCCCCCCCGCCACCTTCATCGTCATCCGCCAATGAAAACGGCGCCAGACTGAACTGATTCTTGGTGATAAGCGCGGCCGCACTGGCAAAAGCGCCGAATGCCAACAACACGATAACGAGCGACGCCGCGATCCCCAACTGCTTTGTTTTTGTGTTTGACATAGTGTCTTCTTAACATATTATTGCTTCGCCGGCCTCATCGAGACGAGCGACAACATCGGAGAAAATCAATCCTCTTTCGCTCCTATTATACAACAGAGTTGATACAAAGAAAAATACCCCTCACACGAGCGAGCGTAGAACAACCAGTGTCGCCTGCACCGTCTTATCCCACGAAAAGAATTCCGCCCGTTCGATGCCTTTTTGACGGAGCATATCCGCCAACGCCTGATCCAACAGTATTTGTTGCAAAGCCTGAAACAACTCGTCCGGCTGATACGGATCAATGAGAATGCCCGCCTCCCCCACTATTTCTGGGAGCGATGAGGAATGAGAAACGATCACCGGCACGCCACACGCCATCGCTTCAAGCGGTGGAAATCCGAATCCCTCGTACAAGGACGGATAAACAAAAAGACTCGCCAAATTGTAGAGCGCGGTCTTGTCCTCATCCGCTATGAATCCGGGCAGAATGATACTTTCTTTGTACGGGGATCGGGCAATCGCCGCAAAAACTTCCTCACACTTCCATCCTTTTGTCCCGGCAATCACCAGCGAGTATTTGTCGAACAGAGGATGACCGAGGCGGCGGAGCGCCTCGTAGCTTCGGATGAGTGCAAGGATATTTTTGCGTGGTTCAAGTGTCGCCAGAGACAGGATGAACTTATACGGCAGATGGTATTTCTCTTGTACACGGATGAGCGCTTCATCATTGCGGCTCATCAGGCGAAACTGCGTGCCGATACCGCTCGGGATAACCGCAATCTTTTTTTGCGGGATACCATACTGCACCGCCAGATCGTCCTTGGTCGATCGCGACACGGCGATGATGCGGTCGGCTCTCCGAAGCAGATGCCGGAAATTGATGAAAAAATGCCAGATACGCTGTTTCCAAGAAAAGGTTTCCGGAAACAACTCGAATGAGAGATCGTGGGCGGTCACGACCAGTTTCGTTTCATCGGATACGGCGGAAAAATTCAGATTGGGCAAAAAGAATATATCCGTCCCGCCGACGAGCCGATCCAATTTCGGAAAACGCAGATACCAGAGCGAGAGATTGAAAAGTTTGTTCGGAAAACGGAATGCTTTCAGCGTGACTTGCGGATACTTGGCCACGCACTCCACGATAAAATCAGGGACTGCTTGTTTCCACGCGTTAAAAAAAAGCACGTATGTGTTCTCTTGATCAAGCTTAAAAAGACCGGCAAGCAGTGCCAACGTGTATTCTTCCACTCCAGTGCGCTTCCCCTCCGCCAGACACCGTACATCAATCCCTATGCGCATACACCAGTCAACAACAAACAATTAACAATTACCATAAAGGGCACGGAGAATCTTTTTGTGTTTTTTATGTATTATTTTCTGAAATAGTGTCGCGACAAGGTTCCCCAAAATCCGATGAAGAGACCCAGTGCCAGTCCGACGGCCGTTGCCGGAGGAAGCGAAACACGGGCATCGCGGATCACCGGATCGCTCCCGATCACGACGAACCAATTCGATTCTTTGTTTTCCTTGTTCAAACTCTCGGCGTAAGCATTGAGCACACTGACCGCTGATTCGGAGATTTTCTGCAAAGCCTTTGTGTCGGCATCGGCATACGTGACCTCGATCACCTGCGAAGACAGACGCTTCGCCACAAAAATGTTTTTCAGATCACGCGTACTGACACGCTTCGCATCAAGCCCCGCCGTACCATAGATATCCTCCACGACGCGCGGAGCACCGAGCCAACGCACGACGGTATCCGCGAAACGCTCATCTGCCTGCAGGCGATAGAAACTGTCGTAGGTGTAGTCGGCTGTTGTTTCACCCCCCTCTCGTCCGATATTGAGGAGGAGCGTCGCCTGATAGCTGACTGACTGGCTCTGCTGCCAGATGACTGCCGCGAGAACGCTGAAAAGCACTATCGCCCAAAATACCTTTTTTTGTTCTTTCCAAATGCGGAGGTAATCTCTCAGTTCCATACTCTAAATAATGATTCAATTTTTAATTTCTAATTTCTAAACAATTTCCAATGACTTAATTTCAAAATTTTTCAATTAAGAAATTCCATCATTGTTTGAAAATTGAAAATTAGAAATTGGAAATTCTTCGTGTTTCTAAGTGTTCTTCCAACGCGCTCTCCACATAGTCCTGTATTGTAGCCTTAAACCGCTCTTTGTCAAAGGCGAGCGCCTTGCTACGGATATAGACGGGATCATAGTCATTTTTCCAAAATGCGTCCATCGCCTGAACGATAGCTTGCGGCGTCTGCTCATCGAAGAATACGCCCATCTTACCTTCTTCCAGATGCTCAACGATATCCCCGCCCCGATAGCTGATGAGCGGCCGGCCCGATGCCAGTGCCTCGATCGCCACAATACCGAAATCCTCTTCCTGAGGAAACACAAAGCCCTGACACTCTGCATAATACTTCGGCAGATCTTCTTCGGAAACGCGGCCGAGAAATTCGATGTTCGGACCCGCCATTTTTTTCAAGCGCTCCAATTCCGGACCGCGCCCGATTATCTTCAGTGGCAGCCCGAGCTGATTGAACGCTTCGATCGCGATATCGTGACGCTTGTAAGCGATAAGACGTCCGACCATCAGGAAATAAGATTGTGTCTCTTTTGAAAGAGAGAAATGATCAACATTAACCGGCGGATGAATGACGTTTACTTCTTTCCCGTAGTATTTTTTGATGCGCTTGGCGACAAACTGGGAGTTGGCAAGAAAATAATCGACCCGATCAGCACTCGCCTTGTCCCACAAGCGGATCGGACTCATAAAAAACGGCACCAGTTTTTTGATCAGCGACGGAAACCCAAAATCCTGCGTGTACTTCTGGCAATCATCCCAAGCGTAACGCATCGGCGTGTGCATATAACAGATATGCAACGTCTCAGGCCGGGTAATGATTCCCTTGGCATAACTTGAAGAATCCGACAGAACGATATCGTACTTGGTGAAATCAAATTGCTCGATGGCAAGCGGCATCAGCGGAGGGAAAAAACGGTGACGTTTGCGGGAAAAAGGCAGATGCTGAAGAAACGACGTGTAAATGCGCTTGTCGGCAAACATCCCGCGCATCGCTTCCTCGTCATAGATAAGCGTGTAGATAGGCGCGTAAGGAAAAAGCTCAGTGAACGCTTCAAGCACCCGCTCCGCTCCCCCATACTGTACCAAATAATCGTGTACCAAGGCGATTCTCATACTCGTCATTGTTCCTCCTGTTTAGAGTCCGTGCGAACGCTTATTGGTCAGATGCTCTTCATACGTGGTGGCGAAAACGGTTTCACCGGTCTCGGGATCGCTCAAGAAATAAAAATACGGGTTGGACTGGGGAAGGATGGCGGCCCGGATCGATACCAGTCCCGGATTGCCGATCGGCCCCGGTGGCAAACCGGTATTGACGTAGGTATTGTACGGCGAAACCACGCGCGTTTCCTCGAAGGTATGCTGGATCTTGTCGATGCCAAGAATATATTTGACCGTCGCATCGCTCTCGAGCGCCTGTCCGATAGCCAGACGGCGCAGAAAAAGATCACTGACCATCCGGCGGTCGGCTTCAGATCTCACCTCGTTCTCGACGATACTGGCAAGCGTCAACGCGGCAAAAAAACTCTGATGCCTGTCCTTGGCTCGCGCCCGCAACGTCGCGTCTACTTTCATATCAAAATTCACGAGCATTTTCTCGATAATGGATTCGGCAGAGGTCTCTCTATCAAAAAAATACGTGTCCGGAAACAAAAATCCTTCCAACGGTACGCCTTGGGGAATATCTCTGAGAAACGCGAAGCGCTCTTTCCATTCCGGCTTCGGCTTCTCTGTCAAAGCGAGAAACTCCGCTCCCGGCAAATTATTGGCCGTCAGACGCGCCGCCATTTGGCGAATGTCCCAGCCTTCCGGAAAAGTAATCTTGATATCACGCGAGATGACGATACCCTCGGTGACCATCATCGCTATTTCCCGAGGAGAAAGCCTCCCGCTAAGCGCATAGGTTCCGGCAACCAGTTTCTTGGTCTTCCCTTCGCGTACCAGTTGCCAGACAAAGGCAAAGCGTGAAGACACGATCCCCGCCGTCTTGAGGCGAAGAGACAATTCAAAAAAGTTTTCCCCCTGCTTCACTTCGAACCGCTGTTCCTCTAGCGCTCTACCGCGACTGTACTCAGCGGACGAAGAGAGATACAAGAATATACCGGAGGTGAGAAGCGACAATACAAGAGCGATGATGAGAAATACGCGCATACCATGGCGGGAATTAACAAAATGAGAGACCTACCGCTACAATCCGATCACCTGAATGAAGACATCGCGTGTACGGGAGCCATCAAACTCGACGGCAAAAATAGTCTGCCGTTCCGTCAGGAGGAGCTTGCCTTTTTCCACGGGCACCGTTTCGCTGTTGCCGAGGAGAATGGACTTGCAATGCGAGTGACCGTTGCTCCGACCGTCAGCCGTGCTCTCTCTCCGTAATTCAAACAGATCGTGAGAATACTGATCATCTACGGGAACGATTTTATACAATACCCTCATAAAATCCTGCAACAACATCGACTCGTTGTGGTTGATGGCGACTCCCATCGTCGTATGTGGGACATAGATGAGCGCCTGCCCCTCGCGCACGCCGGAACGATCCACGATCTCCTGCACGCGATCAGTGATGTTCATAAACTCGATCTGAGACTTGCTTTCCAAATCAATTCTCTCCTTGTGAATTTTCATAATTTTTTGTTTTTATGCGCTCAAAAAATGTCCGCCTCGATCACTCAAATACTCTCGAGCTCGGCTTTCAGCTTGTCTTTTTGCTGCACGCCGACAAATTCTTTGACAATCTGTCCGCCCTTGAAGACCTTCATCGTCGGGATCGACATAATGCCATAGGTTTCTGCGATACCCGGATGCTCATCGACATTGAGTTTGCCGATCTTAACCGTCGTCAGCTCAGTTGCCAATTGTTCGACTATCGGTCCCATCATCTGGCACGGTCCGCACCACGGTGCCCAGAAATCGACAAAAACCGGCTGCTCGCTCTTGAGCACCTCCTGATCAAAATTCGCTTGTGTAAATTCCATTGCCATAGGATTGTATTGTCGCTGCTTTCCTGTGACCATTCACAAAAAAGGACGCCTTCAAAAAAAATTAATACACTGTCTTCAGTGACAGTATACCGTTTCGCGTAAAAAAAGGCAAAAAAATCCCCGCATCTATTTCCTCAAAACAGCCAAAAAGGCACTACTTGGGATATTGACCTTGCCGATATCTCGCATCTTCTTTTTGCCTTTTTTCTGCTTTTCCAAAAGCTTCTTTTTGCGGGAAAAGTCTCCCCCGTACAATTTTCCCGTCACATCCTTGCGGTACGCGGAAATCGTTTCCCGAGCGATGATTTTACCCCCGACGGCTGCCTGAATAGCCACCGAAAAATTCTGCCGCGGGATGACTTCTTTCAGTTTTTCTACCACGCGCTTACCTTCGGCCCCCGCATCCCGCCGTGGGATCATCCGCGCGAACGCATCGATAGGATCACCCGCCACCATAATGTCGAGTTTCACAACATCACTCTCCCGATAACCGATCAGCTCATAGTTCATCGAGGCATACCCAGATGACGCGCTTTTCAAATCATCGTGAAAGTTGGTGATGACATCCATCAGTGGCGCTTCAAATGTCAGGAGGGCGCGCTCCGCGTCGATGTACTCGGTGTTTTTGTATTCAGCCCGGATAGTTTGCGTCAGACTGATGACGTTCCCCAGATATTCGCTCGGGACCACAATGGAGAGCGTCACATAGGGCTCATACAGCGCTTCAATCAAAGCCGGGTCTGGTAGATCCGCCGGCGAATAGAGCTGTATATGTTCAGTTTCCCCGCGCAGCTTGAGCTCATATACCACAGAAGGTGTCGTGATGGTCGGCGCCATACCGAATTCCCGTTCCAGACGCGCCTGAATAATTTCCAGATGGAGCAGTCCGAGGAAACCGCAACGGAATCCCCGCCCCAACGCCTGATTGCTCTCGGGTTCGAAGGTAAACGCCGCGTCGTTTAATTTCAGCTTATCCAAACTGTCCCGCATCAAGGTGTACTCGTCGCCATCCACGGGATAGAAGCTCGCGTAGACAGCCGGTTTGATTTCTTTGTATCCGGGCAATCGTTCGACGGTAATCTGTTTCCCTTTTTCCGGTCTTCCGATCACGGTATCGCCGACGCGACAGTGCCCGACCGCCTTGAGTCCGGTCGCAATGTACCCGATATCTCCGGCTCGCAGGACATCCGTCGGTATGAGACTCGGCTTGAACAATCCGACTTCTACGGTCACTCCTTCTTTTTCGGTACCGAGCATATGGAGCATATCATCACGTTTGACCGTACCATCCACCACTTTCACATATGCCACGACGCCCTTGTAGGTATTGTAGACGGAATCAAAAATCAAGGCGCGGAGCGGTTTGGTTTCGTCTCCTTTCGGCGCGGGAACAGCCACGATGATGCGTTCCAACACCGCCTCGACACCGAGTCCGGTTTTGCCGGACGCGAGCAAGATATCTTCTTCCTTGCAGCCCAGAATATGAATGATTTCTTTTTTCGTCTTCTCTACTTCGGCATTCGGCAAGTCGATTTTGTTGATCACCGGAATGATCTCTAGGTCCTGACCGATCGCGAGATAGAGGTTGGCGAGGGTCTGCGCCTGCACCCCCTTGGTCGCATCCACGAGCAACACGGCCCCCTCGACCGCAGCCAGCGAACGCGATACTTCGTAGTGAAAGTCCACGTGTCCAGGCGTATCGATGAGGTTGAGCGTGTATTCGGTTCCCTGATAGATATGATGCATCTGTACCGGCTGAAGCTTGATCGTGATGCCGCGCTCGCGCTCGAGATCCATCTGATCGAGCAGCTGCTCCTTCATCTTGCGCATTTCCACCGTTTTGGTCAGCTCCAAAAGACGATCAGCCAGCGTGGACTTCCCGTGGTCGATATGGGCGATGATGCAGAAATTGCGGATATGTTGCTGACGTACGGACATGAAATTTCAGACAATATTTTTCTTTCGTTGCCCCTGCTCTCAGGAGAACTGCAACAGAAGAAAAAATGATAATTATAGAAACAAGCGCACTCCCCAGAGTAGAGGAAAAATCATTCGAAAGCAAATACCACTCCACTCTCAAAACGTCTCTACTTCCGCTTCTTCGGTCTCAGAACATTGGCAAAGCGCTTGTTGGCGTTTTCCGGCAAGGCGAGCAGTACCGGGCGAAACGACATCCGGTGAATCGGCGACGGACCGAGACGACGGAGCGCGTCCAGATGCACCTTGGTGCCGTAGCCTTTGTGGCGGATAAATCCATAGCCCGGGTACTGATTCTCATATTCATCCATCATCCGATCGCGCGTCACCTTGGCGATGATGGAGGCGGCAGCGATAGACTTCACCGTCCCATCTCCGCCGATAATCGCCTCCTGCACATACGAGCAATGCGGTATTTCCTGATTGCCATCGATAAGCAGGAAAAGATCTTCATCACGGAGTCTTTGTTGACTGTTAGCTGTTAATTGTTTTCTGAGCGAAGCAATAGCGGCCTTCATCGCGAGAAACGTCGCCTGCAGGATATTCACCCGATCAATCGTCTCGGCATTCACGATACCGACGCCGACAGTGAAATGCTCTTGGATCACATC
>JAHFOM010000031.1 GCA_023261685.1 Candidatus Moraniibacteriota bacterium
AAAAAATGTACACGACAACACCGCAGATGATTATCGATACGACGAAGCAGTATACCGCGACGCTCAAGACTGACGCGGGAGACATAGTCGTGAAGCTGAGCGCGAAAGAAACGCCGGTGACGGTTAATAATTTCGTATTCTTGGCACGGGAAAAATTCTATGACGGAACGATTTTTCATCGGACTATCCCGGGGTTTATGATCCAAGGAGGGGATCCGGATGGGACGGGGATGGGCGGGCCCGGGTACAAATTTGCGGATGAACCATTCACGGGAGAATACACGCGAGGCACGGTGGCGATGGCGAATAGCGGTCCCAATACCAATGGCAGCCAGTTTTTCATTATGCATAAGGACAGTCCGTTGCCGCCAAGCTATGTGATATTTGGGAAAGTGACTTCCGGACTGGAGGCCGTCGATCAGATCGCGAGCGCTCCGACGAAGCCGGGCGGGGAGGGATCTTCTCCGGTCACGCCGGTCAAGGTACAGACCGTTGAAATTATCGAGCAGTAAATGGCGCGGATCAGCTAACCTCTCAGTTGTTTCTATGGGATCATTTTTACGGAGGGGAAATATTTTTTTGGTGCTGGGAGGGTGGTTGGCAGTGATGGTACCGCACGTTTCAGCGCAGATGGCTTTGCCACAAGAGGCGCTGGTCGATCTAGTCAAGCCTTCGGTGGTGCGTATCGCGGGACATATTACCGGAACGGCCAGGATTCCGGCGGTCAAAGTGGATATCCGCCAGCGTCTGGTGGCAGTCATTCCCGAAAAGTATGTCGACATTCCGGTGGATGAATACCTGATCGGGAGCGGATTTATCATTCATCCGGATGGGTACATCGCGACGAATGCCCACGTGGTGTCGCAAGAAACAGTCAAGCAGGCACTGGCTTCCGAGAATGCTATGGGAGCGCTGTATGAAAACGCGTTGCTGCTCTCGGATAGCGAGATGCAGGAATTCTTACAATCAGAAACGAACAATAGTTTCAGCAAACAGGTCTTGGAATATGTCATCCAGCACAGTGTTTTCGAATTGAAAAGTGAGCGGGCTGTTTTGCGTCCCGGTTCAGAGAAACAGGATATCAGTGATCTCATTGCCGAAGGTTTTCCTGCGACGATTGTTTCGATGAACGAAAACTTTTTAGAAGATGAACGAGATGTCGCTGTGCTCAAGATCGAAGCCGCCGATCTGCCCGCGCTCGCGTTGGGAGGGAGCGAGTCTCTTTTGGTCGGCAAGAAAGCCTTTATTTTCGGATTTCCGGCGACGGCTGAGTTGAATAAGAACAGCTCTTTGGAAGCGACGTTTACGGAGGGAGTGGTGAGCGCCATCAAGCAGTCGGCACAGAAGGATTTCAAGCTCTTTCAAACCGATGCCAAGGTATCGGAAGGATCAAGCGGGGGTCCTTTGTTTGATGAGGAAGGCAATGTCATCGGTATGGTCACGTTTCAGACGGATGAATGGTCGCGTAGTCAGGGAGATAGCTTCGCTTTTGCTCTTCCAGTGGAGCTCGTGAGGCAAGCGGCACAAGATGCCGGTATCTTCGTCACGGAAGGGGTGTACGGAGGTTTTTTCAGACAAGGCCTCAGTGACTTGTCGCTCAAACATTGTGACAAGGCGACCGAGGAATTTCATAAAGCACTGGAGAAAAGCAACCCTCTTTTTGTGAATGAACGGCAACTTGATGCATATGTGAAAAAATGCGATGTTTTGCGGGCGGGCGGCTTGTCTTTAGATACGTCTCTTGATGAGTGGAAAAATAGTATAAGAGCGCTCGGCAGTCCTTTCTTCTATCTGAGCGCCGTTGGTCTGGGCCTCTTCGTGGTTTTTGGCTGGATACTCTTTATGATCATACGGCGGATGCGGCGGGAAGAAACAGAAATCGAAGTGCTCGAAGCGCGTCTACTCAGAGATGAAGAGCGTTTCGGAAGATATGGGAAACTCTTTCAAAAAAAATCCTCGGCTCCTGATGAGCCAAAGGATGAAAAAAAGGCTGAACAAAAGCAAAAGCGTACGATTCTCTGATTACTTGTATCTGAGAGCTTCGAGGGCGTCAATGCGGGAAGCCTTGCGAGCGGGGAAGATGCCCGTCAAGAATCCGACAAAAGCGCCGAAAGCAATGACGCTCCCGACAAACCAGAGCGGGCTGAAGAAGAGATCGACGGATGCTCCGCCGAAGCGGCTGGCGACGAGATTGATGAGGATATTCAGTACTTCGCCCTCGGTGTATCCCAAGATAACGCCGCCGAGTGCTCCTAAGAATCCCATCAGTGTTGATTCCATTACGAACATCATCGAAATGCTGGCGCGCGATGCGCCGATGGATTTCATAATGCCGATTTCCTCCGTGCGTTCGAGGAGCGCGATAGTCATCGTGTTGAACATACCGATAGCCGAGACGAGGAGGGCGATCATACCGAACACCATCAGGACGATTTGGACGGCACTGAAGACTTTATTGGCTTGATCGATAGTTTCTGATATGGATGACGCGACGAAACCGCGACTCTCTATCTCTCTCCGGACCTGATCGATAACGCCTGTTGATGAACATTTTACTTTCAGCTTGGTGTAGCTCTTGAGGGGAAAGCCGGTCAGCGAATCGAGAGAAAGGTACACGATATTTTCTTCTCCCGTCACGACACCGCTTATGGTGTAGGTTTTTTGGGGTATGAAGGGTGTGTTTTTATTCGTCTGATCACCGGTCTCATTTTGAAACAGCGTAAGCGTAACGATCATCCCGAGCATTTCCTCAGGAGGCTTGTTGAACACCTTGGCGACGGCTGACGTGATGACGATGTTTTGGGTCTCATCTTTGGTAAAGAGGCGCCCCTGCTCGATTTTGAGACCTTCACTTTTCAAGAGGGCGGCAGTGGAGGCGACGGCATTGATGTCGAGGGTGATATCCGCGAATTTGCCTTGGCTGGCAAGCTCAAGAACGGGAATGATATCGACGACATCAGGGACGGAAGCCAGCTTGAGAAGGGTCGCGTCGTCGAGGGTTTCTTCATTATCAGTCTTGGCAAGCGAGACATCGAGGGTGACGAGCGCATCGGAGGTAGTGATTTTTTCGAGGAGGGTTTTCTGGAGTCCGTACCCGAAAGACACAAGGAAAATAATGGCGGCGATACCGACGCTCATTCCGAGGATCGTCAAGATGGTTCGCATCGGGCGAGCCTTGAACATCCGGAGCGACAATTTCAATAAATCAAAAAATCGCATATTAAGAGTATTTGAGAAGCATAATAATTTCTATTTCACGGACGACTTTTTCCGCGGTGACCTTATGGAGGCCCACGCCGCCTGTCGCGACCGTCATATCAAGGCGTTTCTGCATTTCGATCTGACCGATCTGACTTTCCAGTCTGAGTTTCAGCAATGCCTGCAGGCGGAGTTTCTGATTCTCAGAAATTTTCAGATGGAAATGGCTGATAAGATACTCCGCGAGGGAGAGCGCCCCTTCCGCTCCTTGCTCTTTGACCTTCTGAACCGTATCGAGGATGAGTCCGGTGCGCTCGGCGAAAGAGCCGGCACGGAGCTTGTTCCATCCGGCCCCTCCATTGTCAATCTCGAGGTCAAGCCGCGTCGAAAATGTCGGAAGATCGATATTCTTGAACAGGAGTTCTTTGAGGAAAGCCTCAGCCATACTGACCTGCTCCTCATTGAGTTCGGAGAGCAGATGAGCGAGGAGTTGTTTTGCTTTGAAGGGGACGAGGAGAACGTCGATTTGTTGCGGCAGGAGACTCTTGAAGGATGTCATCAGCATTTTGAGCTCGAGGGATTCCGGAGATTCTTTCTCTATTTTTAGCGCATTTTCTTTGATAGGGCGCTTTTCTTTGTGGACTTCTTCTTTGATGATACGGCCATCTTTCATATGGATGACGCGATCGGCGTAGACCAGGTGTTCCGGATTATGGGTGACGAGAACAATGGTTTTTTTATCAACTTCGTTGAGCTCTTTGAGGATTTTGAGCACGTTTTCGGCGCTTTCGCTGTCGAGGTTGCCGACGGGTTCGTCCGCGAGGATAATATCAGGATTGTTAACGAGCGATCGCGCGATGGCGACGCGCTGTTTTTGTCCGCCGGAGAGCTGGCTGGGAAATTTATCCGCTTGCTCGACGATGCCGAAACGACGGAGTAATTGGATGCCAGTCTGTTTGCGTTCTCGAAGAGACACTCCCCGGAAAACTTTAGGGAGGCAGATATTTTCGAGGATATCGAGAGATGGAATCAAGTAGAAGGCCTGAAAAATCATTCCGATTTTTGTCTGGTGGAGTTCGAGCTCTTCCGCCCGCGTCATTTTGGCGATGGAAGTACCCTGGATGGAAACATCGCCGTATGTGGGAGATTGCAAACCGGAAATGGAATAGAGCAGGGTGGATTTGCCGCAACCGGAGGGTCCGTAAATAATCACATACTCGTGAGGATAGATGGTGAGGTTGGTTTCTTCGAGCGCGCGGGTTTCATTGGACTTCCCCTGGTTGTAGATGATGCGCAATTTGTCAACGACGATGACCGGATCGTTCATAGGTGTTTATTGTTGTTTCTCTCGTATGATAGCATATTTTCTTTCAGCTTCTAAGTGTGCCAGTATGTTGTTTCCAACAGGTATGTATCCTATAATACGGAGAGTATTACTCTCTATGAAATTATCAGCTCTCTCCATTCTGCTCGGTGTCGTTGAGATTGTTATTCTGACGCTGCTCGGGCTGTTTTTTTATCTTGTATGATGAAGAATCACCTCAAAAATTTCGAGTGGTTTCTGACCTGGTGTTTCCGCGTTCATGATTCGGCGAGCGCTTTTCTTGGGAAGCACTTATTTGCAGTGAAGCGGGCGATGTTGATTTTGGCTCATCTGAGCCTCTTCGGTTTCTTTTTTCCGGAAGCGCGCAAAGAGTTTGGCGCGTTGTCCGCCAATATACTCATTATTATTCTCTTCTTGAGTCCGCTTTCCAAAATTTTCCGGATGCGCCTTTTGATGCAGTTGATGGGTATCCGCCGGGAGCTCGGTATCCTGATGGCATATCTGGCGACGGTGCATGGACTGGGGTATCTGCTCGATCCCGAGTGGTTTTCGGTGTTCATCGGCCCGTACGTATGGACGGATTTCTTCGCTATCGAACCGCGTCTGATACTCGGTCTGGGGGCATATCTTTTGACTCTGCCTCTGCTACTGACTTCCAATACTCTCGCGCTGCGTTTTCTAGGCGGGAAACACTGGAAGCAGTTGCATCGCCTTGTCTATGGAGCATTCGCTCTGGCTATATTCCATCGTTTTTTTACGCGGAGCGAGTCATGGTTTGATGTCTGGGGGCTGATACAGGCCGGTGCGCTGATCGGAGCGTATGTATTCGTTCGGGCATTGGCTTGGAAGAATTTTATCCCGGCATTCCGTGAGTGCAACGCGTATATAGGGGCACGATATGCGGAATACACATTACGACAAAAAACAGGTAATACGAAGATGGCTCAGTGAGAGCGGTCAGTCGGAGTATGCATCATATCGTTTGATGATGATATTCAATTCTGTTATACTGAAAAACAGCTAAATACTAATGGAAAATGCTATGGAAGGTGATGTGATGGTACCTCAGGAAAAGGTGTCTCAGGAGCCGGGGAAATTTGGCAAAGATGCTCTGCTTGTGGCGGGGGCGATTTTGTTGGCGAGTTTGATCGTCGCGGGATCTATCGTGGGAGGGACCAAGAAGCTCTCATCGACAGCGCAAGCCCCATCAACTGCGGAGGCTACTCCATCTGACAAGGCCGCTCAACAGCCGGCGAAAGTCACGGTGACACAGGAGCAAGTGAAGGCTTTGTTTACGGATAAGAATATTATGTTCGGCAAGAAAGACAGCAAGGTGCTGTTTGTGGAGTTCAGCGATCCGAGCTGTCCTTATTGTCATGTCGCGGCCGGGAAGAATCCGACGCTGAGTAAACAGATGGGACAGCAGTTCACTCTGGTGAAGGATGGTGGCGCATACGTCCCGCCAGTGCCTGAGATGAAAAAAATGGTGGATGAAGGCAAAGCGGGATTCGTCTGGCTCTATGCCAACGGACACGGAAATGGTGAGATGGGAACCAAAGCGCTGTATTGTGCCAAGGAAAAAGGGAAATTCTGGGAAGCTCACGATCTCTTGATGACTGATGCCGGATACACCTTGATGAATAATACGGTCAAGAACGACAAGGCGCAGGCGGGAGCTCTGGCTGATTTCTTGAAGACCGCTACGAATGTCAATGAGATGAAGGCATGTCTGGAGAGCGGCAAGTATGATAATCGTATGGTTGATGATATGGCTATCGCGAAACAGTTCGGTTTTCAGGGAACGCCGAGTTTCTTCGTCAACACGGATAATTTTTCCGGAGCGTATAGTTTCAAGGATATCCAATCAACGGTAGACAAATATCTGAAATAGTTTACTGCTGATTGAGAGGGATGTGTTTTCAAGCAAGCCTCGCTCTAATAGCGGGGTTTTTGCTATAATGAATACTATGAATCAAAATATCGTTCAAACATTGCGCCGATGGCGTGACCAGCAGGCGCGTATCGAGGGCGTGGAGAGCTTTCGTGTCTTTCCGAATGCCGTATTGGAAGCGATTGCCGGATCTTTGCCACGGACAAAAGAAGAAATGTTCGCCATCAAAGGCATCAAAGAGGGGAAATACCGGAAGTACGGTGTGGCTCTCTTGGGAATTATCAGAGAAAGTACGTCTAGTGGTAACAGCATGTCTGGTGATTTGAATAATGAAGATAAGGGATACCCGCCTACCGGCGAGGTAGGCACGATACGTGATGCAGGGGAGGGAAAAAACGAACAGAAAGAAGAGGATCAAACGTTGTCAGTCAGTCAGTTTTTGGACGGTTTGAATGTCGAATTGTCGGGAATGGCGGCACGGGTGCGGGGCGAGGTGTCGAGCGTAGATGAGCGTGAGCGCGTCGTCTACTTTACCATCAAAGACGCGCGCGATGAGAGTACCCTCAGCTGTCTCATCTTTCGCAACGCCTATGCTGTTTCCGGTGTTCGTCTGGCTATCGGGGATGAGATCATCGTGGAGGGGGCACCGGACATCTACAAGCCGAGCGGGAGACTGAGTTTCAAAGTCGGGGTGATAGAGCTGTTCGGCGAGGGGGCGCTCCAAAAAGCCTATGAAGCGCTGAGGCTGAAATTCGAGCAAGAAGGATTGTTCGCTCCGGAACGAAAGCGTGTCTTACCGGCATTTGCCGAGCGGATTGCGCTGATCACTTCGGAGCAGGGTGCGGCGATCGGGGATTTTACGATGAATCTCGGCGCACAAGGCTTGAAAGTGCATTTCTATCCCACATCGGTGGAGGGCAAGAAAGCGGTATTTGAAATCATCCGCGCCATCAAGTATTTCAATCAGAGCCCCGACCGGTATGATGTGCTGGTCATCGTGCGCGGAGGCGGAAGCTTGGAGAGTCTGCAGGCGTTCAACAATGAAGCCTTGGCGCGCGAAGTGGCAGAGTCGAAAATCCCGACGCTCCTCGGCATCGGACACGAAAAAGACGTGACGCTCGCGGCGATGATCGCCGACGTGATGGTATCCACACCGACTGCCACCGCCAAGGTTTTGCGGACGCCGTGGGATGAGGCACGACAGCTCATCACGCATTTCCGCTCTCAACTGCCGATGTTGTTTCGGGAACAATTGTCTGATGTTCACGGCACGCTGGCTTTTGAGAGCGAAGTGCTCCTCGCGCGCCTCAAGACATTTCGTGTTTTGGTAACGACTCTCAAGCAAGAAATTGCTGAAAGACTGGCACTTTCTCAATCACTCGTTCGGCAGCAGCTCATCAATCTGGAGGAGGGAGAACAGCGTCTCTCTCTGGGATTCGTTGTGATGCGGGAGCGCGTGACTCAGGAAATACGCCGCTTCGAAGAGTTGCTCCGCCAGTATGATCCCAAGCGGGTGCTCAGGCTCGGGTACAGCCTCGTGCGGAGCGGAAATCAGATCATCAAAGACATCGCTGAAACCAAGATCGGTGATATACTGGAGGTGCAGCTCAGCCGGGGGAAGCTCCGAACCAAAGTGGAAAAAGTATTCAAATCATAACTTTTTATTCTTTTTATCGTATGCCCAAAGTAAACCTGAGCGAATCGCTGAAAAAGGTGCAGGACATCATCCGCTGGTTTGATAACCAAGAAGAAGTGGATGTGGAGAAGGGTTTGGAGAAAATCAAAGAGGGCACCGAGCTCATCAAAACAAGCAAGGCCCGCCTCAAAGAAATCGAGAATGAATTCGAGGTGGTGAAAAAGGAGCTGGAGAAGGAATGATACAAGTGAGTACTCAGTAGATATATGCCAAAGAAATCAGTGAAAAACAAAGTGGTGATCTATCAGGCAAAAAACGGCGCTCTTGAATTGCGGGGTGACGTTTTACGTGAAACGCTGTGGGCTACTCAGGCACAGATAGCGGAAGTTTTTGGTATTGAAAGATCGGTGGTAACGAAACATATTCGAAACATTTTGAATGACAAGGAAATTGATGAAAAAAGCAATGTGCAAAAAATGCACATTGCACATTCCGATAAACCCGTAGCCATATACTCTCTAGATATTGTTTTGAGTGTTGGTTACCGGACAAACTCTAAAATTGCCATAGAGTTTAGAAAATGGGCGACGAAGACGCTCCGCGAGCACATCACCAAAGGCTATACGATCAATCGCAGGCAGATTGCGAAGCATTACGCTGCTTTTATGAAGACAGTGGGTGATGTCCAGATACTGTTGCCTGAGCGCGTGGCACTTGACTTTTTAGCGTTTTAGGTGTATAATAAAATATTAAACCTTAACAATCGTAGATTCTTTGCCATAGCAGAAAGTGGCTTTAATTAGGCCTTTTTCTGCTATGGCAAACTCAATTTGTTGAGAGCCCACTAGCGCCTGTAAAGGAGAGAGACTATGTCCAAAAATGACATGCTCGCCGCCATCGTTCGTGCCCTCGTGGGTGTCCCGCAAAAACGTCTGGGTGTTGTACTCGATACCGTCAACAAAATCGGCAGTGCCGATGGTGAAATCTGGCGGACACGTTTTGCTGAAGTGCTTCGCGAAGGAGTCAAGTCAGTGGTTTTGTTACCCGAAGATCCGCTCGACACCCTCAAAGGAGTCAAGCCAGCGACTCTGGCATCCAAAGCACCGCTCGACACCCTCATCCGCGTCGACCGTTCCATTCGTCCCGTCTATCCCGATTGGGTGAAGACAGTGACGCACCCAGAACTAGAGTGTGCTGGACCCGCCGAGTATAATTTGCAAACGGAGGTTGAACAGTGGCTTCATGACGACCAAAAAAATGGGTCAGTGGAAGGTAACACCATCTACAGGAACTTGCGGAATGGCAACACTCTCGCTACCTGCTTGAACTTGCAGGATGGGTTCGCCATTCAAGCTAAGGGCATTGAGGTGTTCCGCGAGCTGTTCGGCGGTAAATCTCTTGTTCTGTGGGGTTCAGTCTTGCTAGGACCAAAAGAATGCGGTGGCCTGTTGGTCCCATACCTCTATGGACGCTACGGAGATAGTGGTCAGTTCGGTTATTCTCCATCGGTTCCCAAGGGTGGCTATGTCGTGATTGACTGGACATGGCTGTTCTACTTCTATGGCTCTGACAAACCCGCTCTCCGCTTCAGCAAGTAGTGCTCATACCTCACCTCTGAGAACAAGACCTTAGATCTTGGATACTGAGTCCTTTGGCCCCGCATTTTTTTCCAAACTATGGAAAGAGATGCGGGGCCTTTAATTTTTTTTGAGTAAAAAACTTTTGTTCAACGAGACAGAGAACACGTATATGAGAGAGGATTGTGGTATAATAAAAAAAGAGAAAAATACAAAATAAAAGAGGATATGAAACGTTTTTCAGGGGATATTTCTTTGGTGCTGGGCGGGGCGGCGGGTATGGGCGTGCAGACCGTCGAGGCGCTTTTGATGTCCGTGCTCAAACGCGAGGGCTACAATGTCTTCGCGAGCAAGGAATATATGTCGCGTATCCGTGGCGGAAGCAACTCCACGGAAATCCGGATAACGAATAAAAAAAGAAACGCCTTCGTCAAGCGCGTGGATCTCTTGTTTGCGATGGATAAGGATGTCATACCGCACCTAGAGAAGCGCATTAGTAAAAATACCATCATACTTGGAGAACGGGAAAAAGTCTGTGCTCTTTCCGGTGAGTGTCACGTGATTGATATTCCTTTTACGCGGTTTGCTAACGAGCTCGGCAATCCGCTCTATACCAGTACGGTGGCGGTGGGAGTGGCGCTCGGTATCTTGCAGGCGGATGAAGCGATTTTTGAAACGTATCTGCGAGAACATTTCGCGCGTAAAGGAGAGGAAGTGGTGGCGAAAAATATCGAAGCGGCACAGAAAGGCTATGCCTTTGGCAAACATATCGCCTACAATGAGGGGATTGAAATTCATCTGGCAAAAAATAAAGCTGTGGAGGATGAGCTGCTTTTGAGCGGCGATGATGCCCTCGGACTGGGTGTACTGGCGGGAGGATGCAACTACATTTCCTCATATCCGATGTCGCCGGGAACGGGACTCCTGACTTTTTTGGCACAGCACAAAAATGATTTCGGCGTGGTGGTGGATCAGGCAGAAGATGAGATTGCCGCCATCAATCAGGGATTGGGGGCGTGGTATGCGGGAGCACGGGCTATCGTCACGACTTCGGGCGGGGGATTTGATCTGATGGTAGAGGGCGTCAGTCTGGCGGGCATCATCGAGACGCCCATCGTTATTCATATCGGACAACGGCCGGGGCCGGCAACGGGACTGCCGACGCGGACGGAACAGGCGGATCTCAATCTGGCGCTCTATGCGGGGCATGGAGAATTTCCACGAGCGATATTCGCACCGGGCACGCCGGAAGAGATCTATTTGGTTGCCCAGCAGGCGTTTCATATCGCCGACAAGTATCAAATTCCCGTTTTTATTTTGACGGATCAGTACTTGCTCGACTCGGTGCAGAGTCTGCCGAAAGCGAACCTACCAGCCATTCCAGAGAAGCAGCACATCGTTGAAACGACAGCTGAATACCAGCGCTACGTCGTGACAAAAGACGGGGTTTCTCCTCGGGGTATTCCGGGGTTCGGTGAAGGCTTGGTCGGAGTGGACAGCGATGAGCACGATGAATCAGCGCATATTACCGAGAGTGCTGAAATGCGTGTGGCGATGCACGAAAAACGCCTGCGCAAGATGGAAGGAATAGAGAAAGAGGCATTCTTGCCGACAGCCATAGGGGATGTAAAAAATGCTGAGACAGTCATCGTGACGTGGGGATCAAATCGGGGAGTGATTGAAGAGGCTTTGGAAATACTGGGACGTGAGGACGTAGCGGGAGTC
>JAHFOM010000066.1 GCA_023261685.1 Candidatus Moraniibacteriota bacterium
GGATGAGTGATTCATAATAACGGTAGAAAAAAGTCAGGAGCAGCGTGCGGATATGCGAACCGTCCACATCGGCATCGGCCATAATGATCACCTTGCCGTAGCGCAGTTTGGCGATGTCGAACGTCTCGCCGATTCCCACGCCAAGCGCGATGATGATCGGCTTCAACGTATCTGACTTCACGACTTTGTCCAGACTGGTTTTCTCCACGTTGACCAGCTTGCCCCGCAAAGGCAGAATAGCCTGAAACTCCCGATTGCGCCCTTGTTTCGCACTATTATGGACGAATATGCCTGAAGCAAGAGCGAAGTTATGCGTTCCCGGAACTTCAATATCATAGACATCCACCTTCTCCAATACCGCAGTAATTGTTTTGATACGATGATTGAAATGTACCACCGCCTCCTCTAATTTCTTCTCTTCACCATCAAAAAATCTCTGACAGATAGTTTCGTAGCGGATCAGACTCTTGTCATTGGACTCTCTCCTGACTGCATTATAAGCATCCTTATCTACCGTATGACTTTTCTGGTAAAGATTATGCAAAGCTTTCAGGGCCTTATTGAGATAGGTTTGGTCGTAGGTAGCTTTTCTCGTCGCTCTGAATTCAGCCGTCCACTGCATTTTCGTTTTTTCCTTTCTCCAATTGAGCAGACCGATGTCCTGCCATTGTTTTTTTGCAGTTTCGGAGAATGCTTGCTTCTGCTCAGGATGACTCTCGAAGTATTCTTTCACCTTTTCGGACTGCTTTACCCTATTTTCCTCTTTTGACCAATATTCTTTTTGTAATGTGTCAAGCAAGACATTGTTTTTTTCTCTATAGTCCTTATTGGAAGCATAAAAATCCAAGAACTTTTGGAGCATAAAACTCTTGTATTCCTTACTTTCCCACTGTTTTTTGGCATTGGTACTGAGTAATTCCCTATTTTCAAGAGCTTTGTCGCGTGCCTGTTTTCTGAATGCCTCCGTCTGCTTGGCTTGTGTTGATTTGATTTTCACGTCTTCACGGTGCAACGTCTTGCCCAGCTGAGCCGCGTGCAAACTCAGATGTTTCTCACGAGAAACCCTCTCTATATTCGTAGGATTATTATTCAGCTTGTTGAAATCAATATGGTGGCGATAGATTCCATCGGAAGACGGATATATCTTTTCTTTCAAATTGAAAATATCCGCCAGCACATGCGTATATATGAAGCGCTTTGTTTTCGGATCAAACACCATTTCATATCCATCCAGAGTAGAGCGCCCCTCCCTCTTAGACAGCTTGCGATACAGCGGAGCGAGGCTCTGCAACGGGGTGAGGTCGCGAGCCGGCAGGTATGTGCCATCGACGAGACGAAACAAGTGATCCGGAGTACAGATAATTTCCGCGTCATTATCCAGAGTGATCTTTATAACCACAGCGTTTTTCTTGGTCACTCGCGGAGAGAGAATCGGCGCAATGCCGATATGCCCGTTCTCATTCATCGTATAGCAAAAATTCTGTTTTCCTTGTTTGTCTTCGGCAAGCAGTTCCTTGAAGGAAAGGTTTCTCCCGTCTGCCAGAGCCACTTCTATATCTCCAGCAAAACAGCCTCCAGCGGAATCTCCCTCGACTATATAGACTTCGGAGCGGGCGGCGTCCCGTGTGGAACAGTCAGCCAGCTTGCCGGGAAGCGTCATCCCCTCGAGCGCGCCTTTGCGCAAGACGGCATCCTTGGCAGCCCGCGCCGCGATCCGCGCCCGTACGGTAAGCAGGCACTTCTCGATCATCGCCTTGGCATCCGCGGGGTGGGTTTCGAGGAATTCATTCAACCCTTCAGCCGTCACCTGCGAAACCGCTCCACGCACCTCGATATTGTTGAGTTTGTCCTTGGTTTGTCCTTCGAACTGAGGATTGGCAAGCTTGACCGACACCACGGCGGTCAACCCCTCGCTCAAGTCTTCCGACGTCATCGTGCCTTCTTTTTCCTTAATAAGATTATTTTTCTTGGCATAATCATTGAGCACGCGGGTCAGCGCCATCTTGAAACCCGTCACGTGCGTTCCTCCGCCCGGATTGAGAATGTTGTTGGCAAACGCGAAGAGGTGTTCCTTGAAGCCCTCAGTGAACTGAAATGATACTTCGACATACATATCATTGGCGGTTTTTTCAATGTACACCGGTGTCACATTTTTCGCTTCTTTCTTGCGATTGAGAAACTTCACGAACGAAACGATGCCGGAATCAAAATAGAAATGATGACGCTTGACCTTGTAGCCTTCGCTCTCATTCAAGACTTCGCGCCTGTCCTCGGTATTGATGCGTACTCCCTTGGTCAAAAACGCCTGATAACGGAGATACTCCAAAATCTTCGTCCAAGAATAGCTGATTTCCGGGAAAATTTCCGGATCAGCCTGAAAAGCAACGCTCGTACCGGTTTTGTCAGTCTTCCCGACCGGCTTGACGCTGGCGACCGGCTTGCCGCGCTTGTACTCTTGTACCCAGATTTTACCTTGACGCTGTACCGTGACCTTCGTATGGACAGAAAGCGCGTTGACGACAGATACACCCACGCCGTGCAATCCGCCGGAAATTTTGTAGCCCTCGCCACCGAACTTCCCTCCGGCGTGCAGTACCGTCATCACGGTTTCGAGTGCGGACTTCTTGGTCTGCGGATGAATATCGACGGGAATACCTCGACCGTTGTCGGACACTTCCACCCAATTATCCGGCAATAGACGTACAGTGATATGATTGCAGTGCCCCGCCATCGCTTCGTCGATGGAATTGTTCACCACTTCCCACACGAGATGATGCAGTCCTTCGAGCGATGTCCCTCCGATATACATACCCGGACGTTTCCGTACCGGATCCAGTCCCTCCAATACCTGAATCGACTTCGCGCCGTAAGCTGTTTGTTCTGTCTTCGCCATATTTGTCGTTGAGTGAAGCGAGAAGCTCCATCCC
>JAHFOM010000067.1 GCA_023261685.1 Candidatus Moraniibacteriota bacterium
CTGACGGCGGAACGAAGGCGGAGGCGGTCGAGTTTATCCGAAGTTACGGAGGTCAGGTCGTCGGCCTCGTGATCGCTTTTGATCGGCAGGAACGTGGGACCGGTATGGAGTCATCCGTCCAAGAGTTCACTGGTAAATATGGGGTGCCAGTCTACTCGATCGCCACGCTGACCGACCTCATTTCGTTCATGCGAAAAAGAGCCATCCAGTTTGGTGCTTATGCAACCTATGACTATGAGATGCTCAAAAAAATCATCGCTTACCAGAAGGAGTATGGAGTTTCCTGAAAAGTATCAACCATAGAAGGGTACCGAATGTGCGCAACCGCGCCCGTCACGGACCCTTCTTTTTTTATGCTAGAATATGTTTACTGTTAATTGTTAACTGCTTTCTGCCTTATGGCTACTCTTATTTTCGACATCGAGACGGTGGGAGAGGATTTTGATGCTGTGGACGAGACGACGCAGGAAGTCTTGACACGTTGGATCAAGCGCGAGACGGAAAGCGGGGAGAATTATACGGCAGCGCTGGCGGATCTGAAGAACGGGATGGGATTTTCGCCACTCACCGGGCAGATCGTGGCTATCGGCATCTATGACGGCGAACGGGAAAAGGGCGCCGTGTATTTTCAACCATCGCCGAAAAGCAAGGACGAAAACTTCGAGGAAGGGCAGTGCAAATTCGAGGTGATGTCGGAAAAAGAGATGCTCGAGAAATTTTGGGAAATAGTGGAGAAGTATGACACGTTCGTGACATTTAATGGCCGGCAGTTCGACGTGCCGTTTTTGATGGTGCGCTCGGCGATACATAACATCCGACCGACGAAGAACCTGCTGGCTAATCGGTATCTCAATTATCATCCGTCCAACGCACGGCACATCGATCTCATCGATCAGCTGACGTTCTATGGGGCGCTCCGCAAGCGGGGAAGTCTGCATCTGTGGTGTCGGGCGTTTGGTATCGAGAGTCCCAAGGCACAGGGCGTGGATGGCGACGATGTGAAGGCGCTTTTTGCAAATGGCAAAAGTGCCGACATCGCCCGTTACAATGCCCGCGATATTCGCGCGACGTATGAATTGTATACGTACTATACGCGTTTTCTGCAGTTTTGAGGTTGGGTATGTTCCTTTTGCCTTTTTGAGAACAAATGCTATAATGGGCGGTAAATCAATCATGGTTTACGCTTTCGACGGAGGTGGAAAAAAGTGGCAAAGATCTGGGTATGTCTCGTAGTGTTCTTTATATGGCTGGGTTTTTTCTTTCACTATGGTACTGAAGAAATCTTCCTCAGTATACTCGCTACGCTAGTCACATCTCTCTGGGTTGGTCTTTTGATTCTGCTGGTGGCTGGTCTAGTGGCGGAATGGTAATTCTGGTATACGGTACTAGAACAAGAGCGGTTCACGCACAGTTGTGACCGCTTTTTTTATGGCGACAAACAGGCACAATGACATGGCTTTGCGTTTGCTTTTGTCTTTTTTCCCTGCTATGCTTGCGTACATTGGGATTTTTTTTGAGGAGGTTTTCTATGCCCAGTAGGACAACTTTGAAAGAAGAAGCTCAGTAGAGATGGCACTTTTTGAAAATGTAGCGTGTAAAGAATTGAGTGTTTGAAGGGGCTGATTGGAGAAGATAATTCAAAGTTGTACTACCGGGTATGCAGGCACAAGATGAATTGAAAGTTTTGAAAGAGCGCTTTGACGCCAAGATCGGGGCGTATTTTGATGTGGTGATCGAGCGAGCGGAGAAAGAAGACGCGCTCGTCGCGGAGGCGCTCCGCTACTCTCGTACGCTGGTCCTTTCCGGCGGCAAGCGCCTGCGGGCGGCTTTTCTGTATTATGGCTATATAGCTGCCAATGGAAGAGAAGAAGAACAAATAGTGGATGCCGCTATCAGTATCGAATTCATTCACGCATTCCTCTTGATGCATGACGATATCATCGATCGGGATGATCTGCGCCACGGGGTGACGACGCTCCACCGCTATTATGCGGATATGGGCAAGCAGTTTTTCCCAGACAAGGATACGGAGCACTTCGGGAATTCAATGGGGATCATTATCGGAGATATGTTGGGAGCCTTCGGCAATGACATTATTTTCCGGTCGGATTTTCCGCTGGAGTTGAAGTTTCAGGCGCTGTCCAAACTGCAGGATATCGTTTCGTATACGGTCATCGGTCAGGCGCGTGATGTTTATATGGAATACAAGGGAGAAGCGACCGAAGAGGAAATCCTCTCGATGTATCGCAACAAAACTGCCAAATACACCGTTGAGGGTCCGCTTCATTTAGGTGGAATTTTGGCAGGCGCTCCACAGGCACTGCTCGACGGATTTACCGCGTATGCCATACCGCTCGGCATCGCGTTTCAGATACAGGATGACATTTTGGGGCTGTACGGCAGTGCGGAGCATATCGGCAAGCCGGTGGGGTCCGATATACAGGAGGGCAAGATTACGCTCTTGGTTTCGCGAGCCTTGCGAGATGGGACGCGGGAACAACAAGCGAGTATCAAGGCCATTCTGAAATTGGGAGAGCGCTTTACCGAGCGTGATGGTGAAGAATTTCGTGAGCTGATACGGGTAACCGGCGCTTTGGCAGGGACACAAGAGCTGGCGCAGACATATATCCAAGAGGGCAAAGAATCATTGGAAAAAATACGAGAACAGCTACACCCGCGAGCCTATGAGTTCTTGCTTTCCATCGCGGAGTATATGACGAAACGGGAATACTAGGACAGTCAACAAATAACAGACAACAGACAACAGATAACGATTCACAATGCGCAGTGAGAGGAGAGT
>JAHFOM010000068.1 GCA_023261685.1 Candidatus Moraniibacteriota bacterium
TCTGCCGCTCGACGGGTCGTCAGTCCGCGCAAAGCGAGGTAGCGGTTGATGCGGAGAGGAAACTCCATTGGTTCTGGCATAGAGAGAGAATAGTATGAATCTTCATACTATGGCAGGGTGCGAGAGAAAAGTCAATGCGAGCGCCAAAAACCATCAGAAAAATTTTTTCCCGAATGCGAGTATCGCGTCATACAAAGGCAGAAGCTCCCTGCCCGTAGAAGTCAGCGTATAGGTCACGGATAATTTGTCATCAAGCGCCCTTTCTCGTGTCAGCAATCGCAATCGCTTCAGCTTCTTCAGTTTGACTGTCAGCGTCGCAGAATTGATATCAAGCGCCTCCTGTAATTCATTAAAACGCAGGGATTTTTCACCCAACGCATTGATAATCCGCAGTGTCCAGCGATCACCAAAAATCTCAAACGTGATCTGACACGCACTCTTGTTCTTGACAGTTTTTTTCAAACGGCTTGTTGCAACCATAAAAACGAGAAGCTCTATACGCTATTTGCTTTAAAGAATAAAGTGGTTTATACTCTAAAGCAGTTACTCTTATGTCTAATCTATCATAACATACACCCCTATGAAGTATGCAACACTCGCCGAAACAGGAGTCCTCGAAAAAACCATCGAGGTTCTCAAAGCACATAACTTCTCAGTGTTGACCGTTGCAAACAAAGCAGAGGCTCTGGAACACCTCAAGACGATGATTCCGGTTGGTGCTTCCATCAACAATGCTTCTTCTACGACGCTGATGGAAATCGGTTTCATCGACTATCTCAAAGCAGGCGAACACCAGTGGAATAACCTCCACGATGCCATCTTGGCAGAAAGTGACCCCGCCAAACAGATGGAGTTGCGTCATCAGGCAATCTTCGCTGAGTATTCCCTCTCGAGCGTCCACGCGGTGACTGAAAATGGAGAGCTTTTGATCGCTTCCGCATCAGGGAGCCAGCTTCCAGCTATCACTTTCACCTCGCCCAATATCATTTTCGTGGTCGGTACTCAAAAAATCGTCCCTACCATCAATGATGGCCTGGACCGTATCCGTGATTATGTTTTTCCGTTGGAAAACGAACGTATGGCATCGGCCGGTATGGGAGGAAGCATTCTTTCCAAAATCCTCCTCTTCGAACAAGAGCCGGCATTTATGAACCGCACAGTAACGATACTCTTCGTCAAGGAAAATCTCGGTTTCTGATTTCAAAAAATCTTTCCTCGCAAGAAGAGCGGCATTCAAAAACCACTCCATTTAATGGAGTGGTTTTTGATATTCCGGAAAACTCAGTTTTGTAACGGGTGTTCATCCAATGTGGAAAGGGGGTGCAAGTGGCGCAGAGCATCAGTCGTTTTGCGACAAAATTTCTCTTCGCGTATGAGGTGTTCGCACTGTTGATTTTTTTCCAGTTGTCGCATTACCGTCGGATTGGCAGAAGAGACATAGACGCATTTTCCGTGACGTTCCAATTCTTCTATGGCCTCAGCCAGCATTTCACTCCCCTCAAAATCCAGAGTGAAGAGATTGCGCAGACGGATAATGACATTGCTGACATTTTTTGATCGAGCCAAATGCCGGAAATTTGCTGCGTGCCGGGCGCTGTCTATATACCCGAGAAATCCCGCCAGACTGTACGTCACCGTATCAATAGTCTTGTCCTCCGGAAGATGCAGCACCTTGACACCGCGCCATTCGTCTTTACTACCATCGGAAAAATTCAGGAAAATATCAAAGCGTCCATAGCTGACCCGATCGATGAACAGCAAGAGTGAAAGAATCACTCCGACAAGTACAGCCACCCCGGCATCTTCAAAAACAGTAATGCCGGCTACCAGCAGCGCGATACTGAAGCTCATTTTTTCCTGTTGCCAAAATTCTTTCAACTTTTCCGTTTCGATCAAACCGAGGGCTGTGTTGACGAGGATGGCCGATACCACGGCAAATGGCAGATAAATGAAATACGGAAGTATCAAAAGAGCGATAAAACCCGTTATAACAGCGGCAATGGTCGCTGACAGGCGGTGGGTCGCCCCGGCTTTGATATTGGCTCCGGTACGGATAAAGACTCCCGTCGCCGGCAATCCCCCAAAAATACCGCTTCCGATATTGGCCAGAGCCAAACCGAACAATTCTTTGCGACTGGAAGATTGTGTACGAGTAATCTTGTCTGCGATCTTCGCGGTAATCAGCGTTTCCAAAACAGCAATCAATGCGATTACTCCAGCCGTCTTGAAAATAAAAGTGAGTGATTCAGGAGCAAACAATATTTGAGGCAAAGACCCCCACACCACTGGAACATATAAGGCACCCGTTAAAGCGCCGAACTTGTCTCCCAAGGAAATAAGATCCAACGAGTCAATGAATCGCGTTTCCACAAAACCGAAGAGAATGCCCAAAAGAGCAATGGGGATAACGGCAGGCAAAGCCTTGATATATCGTTTCCACAAAAGAAGAAGCGTCAGAAAAAAAATGAACACGAGTACGGTAGGCATATCTGTCTCACTTTGGTGCTGGAAATACAGACTGATATCTCCGACAAATGTTCCTGTGCGTCGTACAAAAGAAAGGCCAGTGGCATCAAACAACTGGGAGGCGGCAATCAGCAACGCCACGCCAGTCGCAAAACCATACATAACACTGGAAGGAATGTAATACAGAAAACGATCAGCCCTGACAAGCCAGATCAAGAGAATGATACACCCCACCGCAAGAGCGATG
>JAHFOM010000001.1 GCA_023261685.1 Candidatus Moraniibacteriota bacterium
CCCTATCCCGAAAGAAAGATTTCCAAACATACCCGCCCCGGCCGCTGTATGGGCGACACGTGACACGCCAGAGCGATCATTACCGATGAACGCTGACTTCTTCAGTTCGATAGTTCCAGATCCGCCGTACGCCCCGACTTCCATACCCTCGCGCCGGTTATTGCGAAAACTATTTTTCTTGCCAAAAACAGATGCTCCGTCAAGCACCAGCTTGGCGCCGCTCCCTTTATTGTCATTGAAACGATTATCTTCGAGCCATGCCTTGGTACCGAGAGCCAGATCTATACCGTCGCTGCCGTTGGACACGATGTCGCTATTGATGAGCACGATGAAGCGCCTCTCTGAAAAGATACCAGCTTTGTCATTGTCAGAAATTCTTACTGTATCGATGAGCACGCGGTGCTTCTTGTCTCTCGGAGCCGAATCGATATGAATACCGTCGCGATCACTTTTTTTCACAACTACGTCAAAAATATGCGCTTTGGCATCTTCCGCAATCCGCACACCGTGGCGCCCGCCCTTGATTGTCACGTGACTGAGCTCCGTATCGTCCTTCATCGTCACCGTCGGCTTATCATTACTGTCGGACTCAATGATAACCTTGTCGCGCTTCTCACTCTCGCCAAAAACCTTCACTCCTTTAGGAATGGTGATGTTTTCTTCGTAGGTGCCATTCTTGACCCGCACTTCTGTTCCAGACTTGGCCTTGTGAAGCGCCTTGGAAATACTGTGGTAGGGCCGTGAGGCTGTCCCTTCTTCATCTCCTTTGGCATCGTTATCAACATAGACCACTTTGGAACCGCCAAACACAAAAACCGGTACCACCAAAAGCACCGTCACAAAAAGTCCGATAAAAACCTCTTTGGAAAGCCAAAATGCGCGCATCTGCATACAAATAGAGAATCAATGATTAAACATCACATACTAGCAAATTTCCGCATTTTTGTCAATACCGTTGTTTTCCGCTACAATAAAAGAGAAAGATATAGAACTATCATTGAAAAACACAGCTTTCAAAACACAAATGTCCAAACAAAACACAATCCCAGAAACACAAAATCCAAACGCCTGATTTTACTGTTTATGCTTTGAATATTGTGCTTTGTGATTTGTTTGGTTTTTGTGCTTTTGGATTTGAACTTCTATTCATAATTTCTCTCAAAAACCTATGCACCTCGAAACACTTTTTTCACCAAAATCCATCGCGGTCATCGGCGCTTCCACCACCGAGGGCTCCGTCGGCTGGAGCCTCACCGCCAATCTCTTCAAAAACGGCTACGCTGGAAAAATCTATCCCGTCAATCCGAAAACTGACACGCTCTTCGATATCCCCTGCTACCCAAACATCGCCGCCATCCCGGATGCTGTGGATGTCGCTATCATTATCATTCCCGCGGCAGCCGTTCCCGGCGCGCTCCGCGAAGCCGGCATCAAAGGCGTCAAGGGCGTCAGTATCATTTCCGCCGGCTTCAAGGAAAGTGGCGAGGCGGGCAGGCGACTCGAGGAAGAAATACTGGCGATAGCCAAAGAATACGACATCGCGCTCCTCGGTCCCAACTGCTTGGGATTTCTCCGTCCCGCGCTCGGGCTCAATGCTTCTTTCGCCAAACGGATGCCGACAGATGGAAACATCGCTTTTTTTTCACAGAGCGGAGCGTTGTGCACGGCGCTTCTCGACCTTTCCGCAGATATTCTGGGATTCTCTCATTTCATCAGCATCGGCAACAAAACCATCATCGGCGAGAATGAACTCCTTTCCTTTTTGGCGCAAGACGAGCAGGTTCGGCTTATCAGTTTTTATTCCGAAGGACTCACGAATAGCCAGAAATGCATCGCTACCGGACACGCTCTCCTCTCGCGGGCGCGCAGTCTTCCTGTCATCGCTCTCAAATCAGGCACCACCGCGGCCGGTACGGAAGCATCGAGCTCGCATACCGGTGCGCTCGCCGGCAGCGATGCCGCTTACCACGCGCTCCTCAAGCAATCTCGAATAATCCGTGCCGATAGTCTTGAAAATCTTCTCGATCTTCTGGTAGTTTTTTCCAAGAATGCCCTCCCCGAAGGCAATCGCATCGGCATCATCACCAACGCCGGAGGACTCGGCGTACTTGCTACCGACAGTGCCGTGCAAAGCGGACTGACGCTCGCCAGGCTCTCTCCGGAAACCAAGGACAAACTTCGCGTTCTCCCTCCGGCCGCCAACATCCACAATCCGATAGACGTCTTAGGCGACGCGCTGGCTGATCGCTACTCTCTGGCCATCAATACACTCGTCGATGCCCCGGAAGTAGATATGCTTCTTGTCATCATTACGCCCCAAACGATGACCGAAGCCAAAGAAACTGCCGAAGCCATCGTCGATGCCAAAGCACGCTCAGCAAAACCCATTGTTGCCGTCTATGCCGGGAAGGAATCATTGACAGAGGGTCTGGCTGTCCTGCAAAAAAACGATGTCGCGGTACTCACCTATCCCGAAGCCGGCGCGGAGGCGCTTGCCGCGCTCGCACAGGTCGGCGCGTGGCGCAGAAACGCTCTCCCCGCAACGTTTGCATTCGATGACATCGACCGGGATGCGGTAACTGCTATTATCACAGCAGCCAAACAAGAACAACGAGCGAGTCTCTCCGAAACAGAAGTATCCGCTCTTCTCAGAGCCTATGGTTTCCCGCTTCTTGAAAGTCATATCATACACAACAAAGAAGAGGCGCTGGTCATCACCAAGACATTTGGCAAGCCGACTGTTATGAAAATCATCTCACCGGACATCATCCACAAATCCGATGTCGGCGGAGTGATACTCGATGTCGCCCCGGACAAAGGAGGAGAGACGTATGAAACACTGATGACACAGGTGAAAGCCCATCTCCCGGAAGCGCGCATTACGGGCGTACTCATCGCCGAAATGGCAGAAAAAAATAATAGCCATGAAATCATCCTCGGACTAAAAAGAGAACCGGGGCTCGGCACGCTCGTGCTGACGGGACTCGGCGGTATTTTCGTAGAGACGTTCAAAGATGTAGCGATGCGCTTTGCTCCGCTCAATCAGGAAGATGCGAAGGAAATGCTCCATGAACTGAAAAGCTTCCCTATTTTGGAAGGCACGCGCGGGCAAACGGGCATCCATATCGAAACGCTCATCACGATGATCGGACGCCTCTCGCAACTGGCGGCTGATTTTCCAGAAATCACGGAACTCGATATCAATCCCGTTCTCGCCTTCTCCGATCCTCACAAATTTCGTGTTCTCGATGCCCGCATCACTATCGAATCAGTATAATCATCTCGAAGATGGTCTCATCAATGAAGCGTATATTTTCAAGAGCTCCCTGAGAAAATTTTCCGCAGTCAAATCACTCACACTCTCTGCCGCCCGTACCCGAATCGGTTCCAACGACAATGAAGGAAGCTTCTCGATCAAATCCTTCAGTGCCTGGGAATCGGAAGCCGGAAAAAGAAATCCATTGACTCCGTGGATAATCCTCTCTGTCATTCCGCCCCTCTCGGTCGCCAGCACCACGCATCCAGATTGCAAACTCTCAATCACCGTATAGGGGAAATTCTCATACCATACCGAAGGAATGATGACTGCCTGAACCCGCCGCTTCAATATTTCTAATTCCGTGCCATAGAGAGCTCCCAAGAAACTCACTCGGTCCATCATATTTTTTTCTCGTGTCAGCTGTTCCAGCTTTTTTCGTTCCGGTCCATCGCCGACTATCCACAACTTCTGTTCCTTCCCCAAAAGTGCCCACGTTTCTAGCAGCGTATCCACTCCTTTTTCCGAAGAAAGCCGTCCAAAAAATAAAAAAGTATTCGCTTCGCGCCCCGTTGCATCGGTCGGAACAGAAGCTGACAAAAGCGGATTCGGCAAAAAACTGATTTCCGCTCGAAAACCAAGCGAGTGATACTTCTCAATAAGAAACCGGCTCGGTGCGATGAAACGATCTACCACACCATAACTGCGAAGACATCGGTGGAGCCACTGTTCCATCGCGCACACCAGACTCTTGAAGAAAGAATCTTTGACGCACCGATCGATGAGACAGCGGATGCCGGAGGTATGTTCCCAGATCTTTCCGCGCACAAACAGATTGTAATTCGGGGAAACGAGCTTGTAATCATGCAACGTCATCACGACGGGAATATGGTGCTTTTTGAGGGGCCAGAAAATCGCCGGGGAGAGCTGGTGGTAGATGTTGTGCAGATGCGCGATATCCGGATGAAAGTCCTCGATCAGCTTTTCCAGTTTCTTGTGGGCTTCGAAATTGAACAGTATTTTCCCGGCAAGAACAATCTTTTTCCAAAAAGAAAGTGCCTCCTGATACTCGATATTTTCGACAAAATATTTTTCCCACACGGTCGGTCGGTTCTCCGGATGATGCATAGAAAAAAAAGCTACCGTATGCCCGCGCTCTTCGAGCATCCGCGCCATATCAAAATAAGCGCGCTCGGCGCCACCCTTCAAAAAGTGGTATTTATTGATAAGAAGAATTCTCATTGACTTTGTTTCAGACCTGTGGCATTATACTATACATCCGCTTTTTTCGCAACGTACACATCCCTATGAAGTATTTCCCCCTTGAAAAATTGGCTGCTGCTGTTTCGACGCGAAGTCGTCAAAAAAAATACGCTCAATTTCTCTCGTGTATCCGCCCGACAAAAGACACGACGATTCTCGATGTCGGCGTCAATACCACAGAGTACTCTCCTGCCGATAATTTTCTTGAAAAACACTACCCCTATCCAAAAAATATCACCGTCGTGGCAACTGGCAATCTCCAGGTATGGAACGCGCTCTACCCAGAGATACGTAGTGTCGAGGCTGATGGTCGCGCTCTACCGTTCGAAGACGATCATTTTGATGTCGCTTACTCCAATGCCGTCATCGAGCATATCGGAGACAACGCCGAGCAAGTACGCTTTCTCCGCGAACTCTGGCGCGTCAGTCGCTCTGGATTCCTGACAACCCCCAATCGTCTCTTCCCGATCGAAGTCCACACGCGCGTCCCCCTGCTCCATCTCCTCCTCCCCAAAAAATATTTTGATTCCTTTCTGAAACGCATCGGCAAAGGCTGGGCGGCCGACGACTATATGCATCTCCTGTCAGAAAAAGAGCTCCGCTCCCTCTTCTCTCAAGCAGGCATAACGGGGTATACTCTCATACAGAACCGCTTCCTTGGTTTTCCGATGACCTTCACTATCGTATGGAAAAAATACCAGTAAAAAATATCTGGGGAAACCCGTTCATCTGGCTGTTTTGCCTGGGATTTTTTTCGTTCGGCGTGACACTCTCTCTCATTTTTGATATCACCCTCATTCTCCCCTTGGTCGCTCTTGCTGCCATTCTCTGCCTGTTTCTCTTTTTCCGAAACCCACTCCTCTTACTCTCTCTTCTCATCATAGTACGGATGTCGCTTGACTATTCGGCTCAGTATTTTTCGCTGACGCTCTTCGATATCAGCCTCTCCCTCTCCCAGCTTATCGGTATCGCGATAGCTTTTCTCGGTATCCTCATCATCACCCTCAAACACCGCGCCCTGCCCTCATTTCCACTCAAAACACCGTTCCTCATACTCTTTCTCTGGGGCAGTGCCACGCTCGCCTATTCTGTCGCTCCTTATGAAACCCTCGAAGAGCTTCTCCGTTTTTTCGACCTTTTCACTCTCTCGTTTCTGGCGTTCATTGGTATCGCCACGCCGTCCGACTTCAGAAAACTGTTGCTCGCTTTTTTTGCTTCCGCTTTCCTGCCGATTATTTTCGCTCTCTATCAATTTATTTTTTCCATCGGCTTCGCGGACGATGCCGTCACCATCCCGCGCATTTTCGGCACCTTCAGCCACCCGAATATTTTCAGTCTCTATCTCTTCACGCTGATCGTTTTTGCGCTGCTCTTTTTGTTGACCTTCATCCGTTCACAACGCGAACGCCTCTTCACGTCCATCCTGCTTGGTATCCTGACCATTACCCTCCTCCTGACATTCGCGCGCGTCGCTTGGGTGATACTCTTTATTTTTACATTCCTCCTAGCACTCTTTCGCTACCGCTTACTGTTGATTCCACTCATTTTTTTTCCGCTCGTACTGTTCGCTTTTTCCCAAAATTTCCAGGACCGCGTGATCGACAGCTTCACTCCCGATCCGGACAGCTCCATCGTCTGGCGCCAAAATCTCTGGTATGATGTCACGGCCAAATCCATCCAAGACGGCAATAGGTGGCTCGGCTCCGGTATGAATACCTTTCCCCTCGTTTCAGAAAGTTTGCGCGGTGCCCGTTTCGGCTCCAATGATGCGCACAATGACTTCGTCAAATTCTTCGTCGAGGGCGGTCTCATCGGTCTCTTTGTCTATGTCCTCTACTCTATCAGTATTATTGCTCTTTTGATCCGTCAGTATCGCGAGAGCGTCCATGACAGCGCGCTTCAGATCGCTTTCGGGATGATGCTCCTATTGTTCTGTTCGCTTAGTATCGCCAGCCTCTCCGACAATGTTTTCAAAAACACCCCCGTCCAATGGCTCTTCTTCATCGCCTTGGGCGGTCTCTTGGGACTCAGTAAAAAAAGTAAGCAATAAAAAAAGGCCCTAGGAAAGATTTCGTTTGCACGAATCTCCCTAGTGACCTTGAGTTTCTTCTTCGCGATTACTGTGTAATCGCCAGATAGTATTTTTGGTACTCTGTCACCGCCTCAGGAGTCAGCTCCACTGCCGACCCATTGACGTCCAATGAGATGAGCGTGGCAACATCCTTCCCGCCCTTGTTGCGTTCAAGAATGTGGCGGGAGGATCCAAAAGGGTGTGAACCCCATGCAATCCGCTTGCCTTTGTCATCGACAATGACAAAGGTCAGAGCCGTGACCTTTCCGAAGCTCTCTTTGGTAAAAGTGAGCTGATTAGTGACCGTCTCCGCCATAGGGGCACAAGACGTTTTGGAGAGGTCATAACGTTGACTTCCGATACCGGCCCAATCATTGCCGGCGCCGGTTATGCAAAACTGCAATCCGGCGAACCGAGCCGAATCATCAGCATAACTGACAACTTCGACTGTGCCTTTCCCGGACTCGTCCGGATATTTTTTAGCCTTTTGACTACCAGATGGCTCGTTCAGCCAAACGCCGGCATTTTTGCTGAGCGTTATATTTAACACCCCGGGCGAAACGGTTTCCACGGTCATCGTGGTTTCTCCGCCGGAACCCACAATGGGTGCGCGTGACCCGAATTGGTGGGTGGTAGCGTCGGCCAACGCCGGTTGAGACAAGAGCAAGGCGCCAAGAACAAAAACGTACTGTTTCATCTTTTCTCTCCTTTGAGAAAGGTTGCCGACAGGATTGTCGGTCAACCGGTTAAACTGAGTCAATTGGGAAACAACTCACGTTTAGTGAGTGTTTTTTACCCATTCACTAAACATTTGATTATACACCCTCCTACTCTTTTTGTCAAGGGCAAGGGCTTACATTCTATCCTAAAGTGCAATGGTTCAACCGCCAAAAGAATTTTTTGGCTCTCGTTTCACACTGTGTGAAGAAGGTCTCTCGGCTCGAAAAAAGAAGCTTCTCCGCCATTGATTGGGGGCGACTTTTTTCTCGTTCAGCCGAGAGGTCCTGATGAGTGGTGGAATGGAGACAAAAAATTACTTTTGGTGGTTGAACTGAAATGAGCAAGTATTGCACTTCAGAATAGAGCTCGGGGGGAGCTACCATAAACTAAAGGAATCCCTCCCCCTAAAAAAGAAAAAGGCGGGAACGTCATGATCGTTCCCGCCTGATTTGATGCATTGCATCAGTAGTGAATTTTCTTCTCTGTTCCGATTCCAGGCCGATAGCGTGACTTACTACCCTTTTTATAGGTCCTTGGACGGAGTGAAAAGATTTTATTGAGTTTTCGGTATGACCGGTACCATCACGAAACCATTGCTCGTGACGACGGCACCGGTCGTATCGATGATCTGTTTGGCACGATGTTTGGTACGAAGGACTTTAGCACCCTTCATAGCGTCACACCACCAACCCCATGCCTGTGCGTTACCGCCGGCAATAAAGTCGTGATCATAGCCGACACCGACACCGCAAATGCGATGCGGATCAGCTATACCGATGCGGGCGCTCCCTGACTCAGCTCCAGGTTTTTCGAGGAAATACCCAAGCTGGATGTAAGGATTGAACCATTTGCCTTCGTACAACCATTGGCGTACGCCGGCATTGAAATAGAGATCAAGCTTGGAAAGCTCATCCGTATCTTCAATCGGTCTTCCTTGCCAGGAATGCGAAACGTCTCTGGAGAAGGGAAACATCAGCGTCCCGAACACTTGTGTTTCAGGAAACCATTTTTCCCCTGCCATCCTCCGCTTATAGTTGTTATAAGAGAGAGACGGACCAAACATCCCGAATTCCCGATCGCTTTCGTAGTCGCCCTGTGTGAACGACTCATCCAGCTTCCCGACGAGGAGTTTGACTTCGCTGTCCCACCCATAATCGGAGATATACTCATAGCCAGGTCCAATGGTCAAAAACTTACCCTTGAACTTGCCATCACCGCTGTTAACTTTACCATTCCACCACGAGTTCTGTGTGCCTATGCCGACACCGTGAGTCCCGTGTTCTCCGCGCCAGGTACAGTACACAGCCGCGGAGAAAAATGTGGAATGTGCGTCGTTGCCAGAATGCTTGGGTTGGTGCTCCTGTCCGATGACCAGTTTGGGATCAATCGGACAACGTTTGGATTTTTCTTCCAAAACAGGTTCTACGGGTATGGGCAGAAGCAAACTGACTTCCGGTACCACAGTCGGAGCCTCGGGTTTAGGGAGAGAAACTGGAATGACCCAATTCCCACACCACAGCACCTGAGCAATGACTTTCCCCGTAGAGAGAGTATATTGTCTGGCAGCAATCGCAGTGCCGGGTTTGAGTGTGCCCCAATCGGCCCGGACTTTGTGCCAGATCTCATTCTTTCCAAATGAGACTGACTCAAAGCGGTCACCGGACACAAACTGCGTCCAGGTGAACTGCTTCTGCGCTACGAGACCTTTGAGCTCAAGAATCTCTTGAGCCGTCAGTCCGTGCTGTTTCCACGCTGTTTCATTGTCGCCTCGGAAAGGATTGCCACCGACAACCTTCCAAGAGCAATACCCTTGTGCGTCGCGCTGGCAGTCCTTCTTTTTCTCTAGGACCGTATTACGAGCAGTCAGCGTCAATGTCTTTGCAGAAGCAGCATTGACCGCCATTGCCACCATGATCTCCTTCTGAGGAGACAGGAGCAATACCTGCCCAACATGGATCCGATTGCAATCCGACAGATTGTTGATCCGGCAGACAGTCTGCCAACTGCGCGGAGCAATCGTGCTCAATGTTTCTCCCTTACGGACAATATGTGTATCCGTGGGAGTAGCCGGTTGCTGTTTCGCTATCGGTGATTTTTTCAAAACCACCAGCGACGAGACCTCTGTTTCCTGAGGCGGTAACTCCAATGCTGCGCTCGGCATTATTCTCCGGAGCGGTTCTGCAGACACTGTTTGGTTCAACAAAGAACCTCCCAGTAGCAGCAGAGCACAGATCAAAAACCTAAACATCTTTTTTTCTCCTTCCAGAATTTCAGGGAAGGCTCAGAAGAGATACCAGCTGAATGAAACAGCGGATACCCCAAGCAGAACCTGGTAGGGATTGCTGTTTCAGACTGCATACGTATCTCCTCATTTCATACAATCTTCTTTGGTCACTACACGCACATTTTGAATGGCGGCAAAAGCCAAGCTGATTGTTACCAGTCCCGGCGAGATGGGTGCTATTCCGCAGGATACCAATCGGTCGATAGGGTTATCGACCTTGGTGAAGCGGGACGCCACAATCTTGGTGTCCGGTCGCCCGGAATACACCACGCCGTTAATCACGAAGCGTCCCGGATCAAAAAGTTTTTCCAACTCGGAAAAAAATTTTTGACCGTTGGGGTCTTTCCTATCCATCCGCACCACTTGCGTGATCCGCGATGGATGTTGTTGGAAAAATCCCGCTGGAAGCGTTTTGCTCACCGGAAGAATCATCTGTTCACCGTAGACCGTCATCAGCCACGAGGCGTCAAGCGGAATGATAACCAGATTGCTTCCGACAAAGTTTCCCTCTGAAGGTAAGAGCACAAAGAAACCGCTGAGCGATGGGTTCAGCACCGCATCAAACATTTCTATGAACTCCCCACCATCGGTATAGCGAAGCGCCCGAAAGACCACTTTCTCCAAGGGCTTCAATGCTTTTTTTTGCTTGCCGTTCTCATCGGTACCGAGAACAACCTCGTAGACACGGTGCGTGTCCACGAACTCCTCCGACCAATAGGTCGGCACAGGATCCGGTAGCGCGACATACGCCACTGACAAAGCCTGCACTTGCGATATATCCCCTTTCAGGGTCATCGTGTGCCATGGCTCCTGGCGACCGATGGGTTCTTTGGCAGTTACTTCAAATCCGGCTTTTTTTCCAATGCTTGCACATCCAGAAAGAAGCACGGCAATGAGAAGCAACGGTACGTACCAATGCTTTCTCTTCATCTTCTTCTCCTCTTTGTAAGTTTTTAAAAAACTCTGAAATTCATGAGAAAGATCAGAAACACTGAACCCTCCTCGGAAGAAAGGGACTTCCTGCAATCACGCAAGCGCCCCTCTCTTCCGAGGAGGCTTTGCTGTAAAGCCTCACTCTACACTTATACCTCGGTACCAAGAATATCGTTCAAATGAATGGCGTTTGCATGCATGCTTTTTTTTCGTAAAGCTTCATATCTCAGCGTGATAAAAAATCCACTAAGGAAACACCCGGAAAAAAATCCGGCGAGAATAACTTTTATCATTTCGACGAACGTCGGGTTTTGCTGATTGATCGGACCGGACATCACGCGGATCTCCACGCTCTTTTCATCACCTCCGCGAAAGAGTGAGTTTTTTTGTGTCAGCACCTCTGCTATTCCGCTGATGACTCGCGAGGCATCACGTTCACGATCGTTTTTGACGGTGATACTGATAATGCCCAGTTCCAGATTTTTTTTGACACTGACCATCTTGCTCCACGCCTTGAGACGATCTTTCTTATCAAAAGGCAAAAATTCGCTGTTCACCTTGCCCGTCTCGACAACCGTATCGATGAAACGCTCGCTGAAGAGCGCTTCGCTCAGCACCTTGCCCAAATACTCGGATGATTTGAACTGGGTATAAAAATCCTGTCCCCCGGCATTCGTTTGAACGATGAGGAAATCCATCTCGGATTGAAACGGCTTTTCTATCATCACCAGCGCGAAAAAACTGATCCCGGCGAGCAGAGTCCCTGAAAGGAGTATGCTGCCTGCCTTTCCCTTTATGAGGGCAAAAAATTGCTGTATTTCCATAGGATTCAGTAATAATTTATGACTTCATATCCTACCAAATAATAAGAAAAATGTCAAGCGCTACCCCATATTAAAAATCCCCCGCCAAGAGGGATTTTTTAGACTGACTTTTCTTGTCCGGCGCTAGGAGAACAGTCCGCTGATTTTTTCGAGCAGGTGAAATGTAGAGAAATCACGCACGGTGATGACGACCATCAGCAATAGGAGCAGCATAAAACCTATCTGATGGATCATTCCTTCGGTTTTCCGGCGTATCGGCGACCCTTTGAGTTTCTCGATCAGGATGAAGAGGATGCGTCCGCCATCAAGCGCCGGAATCGGCAAGATATTGATGATGGCGAGATTGATAGAGAGGAGCGCGGCAAATTGGAGAAGATAGGCGATCCCGAGATCGCTCATCTGCTTGGTGAGATAGACGATGCCGACGGGACCAGTCACATCCACCGGCGCCCCCGTCCCTGCTCCGAACAAGCCGGCAAGCATCGATCCGAAAGCGCCGAGAATTGCCAGCGTGATGTTATAGGTAGCGACCGCTCCCTGATAGATGGATTCATACCACGGATACGACACGGTAGCCGTCTCTGAAAAAGAAATCCCGAGACTTCCCTCGTTCGCCGGGTATTCCGTCCGTGGCATACCAGAAAGAACCATTTCTTTGCCAAGCCGATTGATACGCATCTCTAGCATCTGTCCTCTGTGATCCGTGATGATCCCACTCACCTGCTCAAGAGTAGTGATCGGTGCCCCGGCAATGGTCAAAATCTCATCGCCGAGCTGGAGCCCCATCGCTTCGGCAGGCGTGCCTTTCTTGACTTCAAGGATCTGGATCTTGACATCGGAATACGCTGCCCGCTGACTCGAATCAATCGGCTGTGGCAAACCCAAAGTGAATACCGTGGTGATCAAGAACCACGCAAACAGCATATTCATCACGACACCCGCGCCGAGCACCTTGACTCGCACCCATGCTGATTTTCGGGCAAAGCTGTCCAGATCATCATTTTGCCCGTCTTCGCCCTTGATCCGGACAAATCCGCCGAGCGGCAGCCAATTGAAAGAGTAAATCGTCTCTTTGACCCCGCCATCTTTACTTCCCCAGATGATTTTGTAGCGTCCCGTCTCCACATTCTTCACCACACCGATCAGACGTGGCGGAAAGCCAAAACCGAATTCATCTACTTTGATACCGTTTCGTCTCGCCGCGACGAAATGCCCGAGCTCGTGGACGAACA
Organism: Candidatus Moraniibacteriota bacterium; assembly: GCA_023261685.1. Taxonomy (GTDB): domain Bacteria; phylum Patescibacteriota; class Minisyncoccia; order Moranbacterales; family UBA1568; genus UBA1568. Next base: position 12,584 of record JAHFOM010000001.1, read on the forward strand.
CCAAGAGACCCAAGAGAACAATGAAAATGAGGATTGTAAGCATAGAGGTAATAAAGGATAATGGATAAGTGATAGAAGATAATTGATAAAAGAGAGAAGTTTTTTATCCTGCATCTTTTATCATGTATCATGCATCTCTTCTCACACAGTGAGAATCTCTTCCTCTTTCTTTTTGCGGACGGTCTCGAGTTTTTGATTATACTCGTCCACCACCTTCTGTAGTTCATCCTTACCTAAAAACTTGTCGTCTTCGGCGATAGCGCCCGTCCGCTCCAGTTCCTGAATGTCTTTCCAGATTTCTTCGCGGAGCGTCCGAATGACGATTCGACTGTCTTCGAGACGATGATTGAGCAATTTTACCAACTCCTTGCGCCGGTCTTCGGTCAATGCCGGAAGCATAATGCGGATATTCTGCCCATCATTACCCGGATTGAGCCCCAAATCGGAATCACGGATGGCCGATTCGATAAACACCAGCCCGCCTTTGTCCCACGGCTGGATGAGAATCTGGCGCGCCTCAGGAATATTGATGCTCGCAATCTGCTTGAGCGGAGTCTTGACTCCGTAATAGTCCACAAGCAGATTCTCCACCAAACCGGGATTGGCGCGGCCGGTACGAATCTTGCTCGCTTCAAGCAGAAAATGCTCCACCGCCTCATCAAAACTTGCTATTTTTTCAGCAATCAACTCTTTTATCATAGGATATTTCTTAACAATAACATTTAACGCACCCTAATAGCCAATATACTCCTAAAACTTACGTAACGCGAAGTAGAGTATTTCCCGATGATTCGGGTCATATTCGATGACACTCACGGTGCGATTGATTTCCAGCTGTGTCGTCGCCCATTTCGTTCCGCCATCGACAGACCGGTAGAAAGCGTTTCCGGAAGCGTAGACGATTTCATCCGAATTGGCGGGGTTGACAGCTATCGCGCGTACCGGAAATTTCTTCGAACTCTCGATGATATCCAAAGCTTCCCACGTCCTGCCGCTGTCGCGACTGCGGAAGACACCATTCTTCGCGCCGGTATAGAGCGTGCCTGGACGAGAAACGTCGCTCGCCAAAGCCGTCATACCATCAGGTTTTTGCGAAAGAGCGTCTTTGGATGATGAAACACTTCCCGCGTTCTGTCCCTCATAGATGCTTTCGCTTCTTTCGTTGGGCATTCTTGATGTGTATGTTTCCTCTGCCTCGACGTTCCATGTTTTTCCGCCGTCCGTTGAGATATTGACTCCCTTATCCAAAACGAGCAAGGCTATTTTTTCCGGCGCGCCTCTTTCAAACAAAATTTTTGTCACCGGTCCCTTGGCCACTCCGATATTGTCCCACGTCGCACCGCCGTTGGTACTCTTGATAATCACTCCGGCACTGGTCCCAGCATAGAGCACGTCCGAAATGTCGGGACTCGCCCCGAGCGCGGTGATGACGGTACCCTTGCCCGGCTCGGTATAGATTTCTTTCCAATTCTTCCCTCCGTCGTCAGAGCGATACATCTTGGCTATGTCATTATACACGCCGCTGGCATAGATCTGGTCGCTATTGTCACGACCAAAAGTCAGCCCATAGTTTTTCAGCGGCGGAAACACGAGCGGTTCCCAGCGTTCACCGCCGTCCGTTGTCTTGAAGAGTCCGCTACTGATGGTGCCGATGTAGATGGTTTCCGGATGACGCGGATCAATGACGAGCGACAGCACATCAGCTGAAGATATTTTCCGCTGCTCATCAACCGTCACTTTCGGCACGAACGTCGCCCCAGAGTCAAAGGACTTCCAGATACTCCCACCACCAGAAGCTGTCCCCACAGTCGGCAGGTTGAGACTGCACCCGGACAAGAAGAAAGCCGATACCGAAACCAGAGCTATTTTCCAAAAACGCATATTTGTCTCTCAAAAGATATGCTTTTAGTATACCACACCTCTTCATTTTCCCCTTTGGCATTTTTCCCACTGGGGTTGACTTTTTCAGAGAAAAGGAGTATAATATAAGAAAGACTTCTTTAACAACCAATCAGAGGGGTATAGAATGACGTATGAAATTGATGAAGATCTTCTTAGAGAAGTTCTCTACGAAAAAGAATGGGCGGAAGCTATCATCATCAGCGATGATTCGGCTCTTAAGCGGATAATAAGTATTGTCGGTCAATGGTGGGAGGAAAACAAAAATAATAAAAAATTAGGGAAGTATGCTTTCCCTCGTAAACTCAACTCCACCGTACGTGGCGTGCTCTACCACGCTCCAAGGAAGGCTAAAAACCGGTACAAGGATCTCACAAACGCCTATTTTCAGGCAGAGCTGGCAAACAAAAGGGTTCTGGAAAAAGCCGCCAGAAAGGTGGAAGAAGAAAAGAGACAACCCTCATTTAACTTTGGATGATACTATCCACCATCCAAACAGAGATCAAAAATAGAACGCGCGAGGAAACTTTCTCGCGCTTTTTTCTTTCCTCTTGTTTTCTCAATCAACTATCACTATTTATGCAATTGTGCAAAAAGTGATATGTTGTAAATCACTCCTCTATTTCAAATATTACTTTTCTTGCAATTGCAAGAAAAGTAATATTTGGTCAAAAAGAATAAACTTTGAGAAAAGAAAAAGGCCAGAAGCGATATTTCGCGACTGGCTCTTTTTTTCTTCGTTAGACACGAAATTTTTACTCCGTACTTTTTTTGACTTCAGCTTCTACTGCTTCACAGACAACGGGAGTTTTTACGACGAATGTTCCCGGTTGCGCCTCGCCATCCACATAGCGGACCTTGAGGTCAACTGTGACTGAGCAGTCCCTGATGCCTTTCAGCGGGATCTGCGACAGATCTGCTTTTTCAGTAATACTCTTACGAAAGATTGCCTGCGCTCCATATTCTAGAGTAGGAGGTATTAGATACAAGAGCATGCCATATACCATAAGTAGTACCGGAAACAGAGTGATAGCTTTCTCAAAAAGAGCCCACAAAAAACCACATGTGAAAAGAATAAGCCCCATTAGCAGTAACCATTCAAATACATCCATCTTTCCATCCTCCGTAAAAGCGTGCCAAGATATGATACCTCGGCTCAAGTTGAAGTTGTTAAGGCACTTCAAATGATACTAGCACAAAACAGCCATCCCGTCAATACCCGAAGCTTACATTCCATTCTGAAGCACACCCATACTCACCTCAGTTCAGCCACCAAAAGAATTTTTTGGCTATCGTTTCACACTGTGTGAAGAAGGCCTCTCGGTTCGGAAAAATAAGCTTTTCCGCCATTGATTGGGGGCTGATGTTTCCGGTTAACCGAGAGGTCCTGATGAGTGGTGAAATGGAGACAAAAAATTACTTTTGATGGTTGAACCATTGCACTTCAGGATAGGATGTAAGGAGGAAACATTGACTCTTGAAGAAAAATTCATTAGAATACGCACTGTTATCCGTTCTCTCGGATAATGCAAGATATGGGTCGTTAGCTCAGTTGGTAGAGCAGTGGCCTTTTAAGCCAACGGTCGCAGGTTCGAATCCTGCACGACCCACACAAAACTGAAAGACTCCCCAGAAGGGAGTTTTTTGTTTTATGCTATACTGTGACCAAGCAACAAAAGAAGGAGTAGAGAAATGCCACACAATCCTTTTGATAACTGGCTGGGGAAAAATCGGGAACTCTTTATCGATGGCTACTTTGCAAACCGCATGGCAAAGGGCGACCCCCCCTGACAACCGCGAACCACTGAGTCCCCTGCCAGACATACCTGCCGGAACAAGTATGCGGGTAGAGACGGGATTCCTCGCCGCCCTCCGCGCCGAGGAATAAAAAAGCTTCAAAAGAAATGAAGCATAAATACTGCTGAGCAAACGCTCACACACTCGCCCCGACATTGCATCGGGGCGAAAATTTTTTCTCTATATGACAAGTTTTTCTTTCGGAAAACCAATCAGATCTTTCCCGACGAATGGGCGCAGGACTTCCGGTACGACCACGCTGCCATCGGCTTGCTGATAATTCTCAAGAATGGCGATGAAAATGCGCGGGCTCGGAAGCGCGGTATTGTTGAGCATATAGGCATAGTGCTTTTCCCCTGTCTTGGCATCTTTGTATTTCACGTTGAGACGGCGCGATTGCCAGTCGAGAAAATTGGAAGCCGAGCCAGTTTCGCCATAGCGGTTCATCCCCGGCATCCACGCCTCCAGATCGAACGCCCGGTACTTGCCCGCGCTCATATCCCCCGTGCAGATCTGCAGTTTGCGATAGGGAAGCCCGAGCTCGCGATGCATTGTTTCAGAGACTGCCAGCATTTCTTCTTGCAGTTTGTTTGCCCCGTCAATATCCGCCGGCGCGATGATCACCTGCTCAACTTTCATAAATTCGTGAACGCGGTAGAGCCCTTTGGTATCCTTGCCGTACGAACCGATTTCACTGCGGTAACACGGACTGAAACCGGCCAGTTTCAACGGCAGATTCTTCTCTTCCAATACTTCTCCCGCATAATATGCGAGTAATGCCGGCTCCGATGTCCCGGCAAGAAATTTCGCCTCTTTGGAAGCACTGCCATCCGGATTTTTTTCCGCTGTAGCGACCTGATAGATTTCATCGGTTGCACCGTCATATTCCGCTCCCTTGAAATACCCGCTCCCGAATAACGGGAAGCTTTTCAAGAGCGTGGGCGGAAGCATCAATGTATAGCCCGCTGCCACCATTTTCTGCATCGCATAGAACATCACCCCCATCATCAAAAGCGCCCCGTCGTTTTTGACATAGTACCCGCGATAGCCGGCTACCTTGGCACCGCGCTCCAGATCAAGGATGTCCAACATTGCGCCGAGCTCGATGTGTGTCCGCGGGGCAAATGCAAATTGCGGTACCGCTCCGGAATTGAATACCTCGACATTATCCGCCTCATTTTTTCCGAGCGGCGTATCCGGCGACACAATGTTCGGCACCTGTGCCATCAATAGGTCGTATTCACGCTTCACCGCCGTGAGGAGAGGTTCTTGCTCATCGAGCTTTGTTTTGATTTCCTTCCCCTTGGCGATAATTTCCGCGCGTTCTTCATCCGTCTTCGCAGTCTGAATGAGATCATTGATGTCGTTTTTGAGCGATTTGAGCTCTTCAATCTCCTGAAGTAAAGCGATGCGCTCCTGATCCTTGGCGAGCAATGCCTCCACATCAAAACCCAATCCCTTATCGGTAGCGACCTTGGCTATCACCTCTTTATTGTCTCGGATGAATTGAATATCAAGCATAGGTTGTGCTAAAGAATCAGAAATTATAAATCAAGAATCATGATGTGGTCGCTGGTGGATTCGAACCACCGACCCCAGCAATGTGAATGCTGTACTCTAACCAGCTGAGCTAAGCGACCTTATTTTTTCTTTTCTTGATTCCTCATTCACTATTCACTTTTCTCCTTCATCGGTGGGAAAATGACCGTTTCACGGATGGAGCGGTTCATCAAAATGGCGAACAGGCGCTCGCTCATCCCGAAGCCGAATGCCGGCGGCATCCCGTATTCGAGCGCTTCCAAAAAATCTTCATCCAGCATCATTCCTTCCTTGTCCCCAGCGGCACGCAGCCGCATCTGCTCCTCAAAACGCCGGCGCTGGTCAGCCGGGTCATTGAGCTCTGCAAATCCATTACCGAGCTCGCTTTTCACGGCGATCGGCTGGAAGCGCAACACTTTTTTCGGATGCTGCGGATCGATTTTGGCAAGCGGAGACACATCGATCGGATGCCCGACCAAGAAACATGGCTGAACCAACTTCTGCCTGACGGTTTTTTTATAGAGCGTGTCGATCATCCGTCCTTTGCCGTAGGCTGTTTCGTACTTGATACCAAGCTCGTCCGCCTTGGCCTTGAGAACTTCGACAGACACATCCGTTTCAAGATTTATTCCCGTCTCTCTCTCGAATTCCGTGAAGTAATCCACGCGGGGAAATGGCTGATCCCAATCAACTGTCACGCCGTCATATTCCGTGGTCATCGCATCGCCCACCACGGCTCGCACGATGTCTTTGTAGAGCTTTTCTACCAGCTCCATCCCCTGCTCCATATCCATATAGGCGGCGTAAAACTCAGTATGATCAAATTCCTGCAGATGCTCCCGATCAATGCCTTCATTACGGAACACCCGCCCGATCTCAAACACGCGCTCATAACCGCCGACCAGCAGCCGCTTGAGAGAAAGCTCGAGCGAAATGCGCAGATAAAAATCCTGATCCAGCGCATTGTGATGCGTCTTGAACGGCTCAGCCTCCGCGCCCCCCGGAATATGTTCGAGCACTGGCGTCTGCACTTCGAGAAATTTCTCCCGCGTCAAAAACTGACGCACCGTCTGCCAGAAAATATTCTTCTTCACGAACAGCTCCCGCGTTTCCGGATTCATCAGGAGATCCAGATAGCGCCGACGCAAAAGCTCTTCTTCGTCTTTCAGTCCATAGAATTCCGTCGGGATGGGGCGGAGAGACTTGCCGAGAATTTTCCAATCACTCACTTCCAACGTTCGCTCTTCCTTCTTGGTCGCAAACAATATCCCGCGCGCCTCGACAAAATCCCCCATCTCGATCGTATCGGCAAAAAGTTTCAGCTTCTCCGCACCGAGAATATTTTCGGAGAGAAAAATCTGTATGCGGGCGCTCCCGTCTTCGATATGCACGAAGCCGATCTTGCCCATCATCCGGAGCGATCGCACCCTCCCGACCAATACGAGCGACGCACCGTTCTCTGTAAAAGCATCAAAACCATCCAGCGCCTCCTGATTGGTGTGGGTCCGCTCCGTCTTCTCCGGATAGACATCGTCAAACACCTCCGCCAAACGGCTCAGTTTCGTCTGCTTGGTGGCGATGATGTCCTCTCGTAAATCTTCTTTCATATACAGCTCATTGTAGACATTTTTGCCGGAAAAGACAATAACCGAGCCTCAGAGAGTACTCGGTCATACCGGCGAAACACCTGCTCGCTTTCAAAGTTAAGCGATGGAAAGAATGTCGTATTTCATCTTGCCAGCAGGAGTCGTGACCTCTACGGTGTCACCCTTCTGCTTGCCGATGAATTCCTTGCCAAGCGGAGATTCGTTGGAAATTTTTCCAACCGCCGGATCCACTTCGTTGGAACCGACGATTTCAAAATTCATTTCTTTGCCGCTGACTTTGACCGTCAAGCGAGAACCGATACCGACAGACGAAGAGCTCTTCTGTTTGGTGGCCACCACGGAATCCTTGAGCATCCCTTCAAGCTCGGCGATACGTGTCTCATTTTCATTCTGTTGGCGTTTGGCTTCGCTGTATTCGGCGTTCTCCGAAAGATCGCCCTGCTCTTTAGCTTCCTTGATAGCGTCAGCGATCGTCTGACGCATCTTGATTTTGCGTTCATCGAGCTCAGCGTGCAATTTTTTCAAACCCTCCTCGGTAAAAATTCTTGCCATTACTTTGTATTTAGAAAATAAGTGTTTTTCCTGTCTTGCAACAAAAATACTCCCCCAAAGAGAAAGAAGACGTCACAAAGTTTCCCTATCATAGCAGAAACATATCCGCTGTCAAGCACCGCTTGTCTCAGAAAATCTTTCATTCGTCACTCCCCAAAATTTCCGGGCGGGAAAAATACCACTCGTAAACATCTTTAGTGACCGGTACGGCATTATACCCCTCTTCTCCCTGACCCTCTACCAAGACGATCATCGCGAGACTGGGATCTTCATACGGGGCGAATGATACGAACCAGCCATGAGTCTTCTTGTCGTTGCCGAATTGGGCGGTGCCCGTCTTGCCAGCTACCGCTACCGGCAGCGCCCGCAAGGCCTGCGCCGTCCCCTGAGAGTCCATAATGGTTGCCCGCATACCTTCGCGCGCGATTTCTAGAATGTCCGGCCGGATGAAATCTTTCCGGATGACCATCTGATCGACCACTGTCGTCTTACCATCCGCGGAGCGTATCTCTCTGACTATCCTCGGCACATACAGCGTCCCACCATTGGCGATCGCCGCGATGGAATTCAATATCTGGAGCGGTGTCGCCAAGACGAATCCCTGCCCGATCGCCGCGTGATAGTCATCGCCGATATACCAGCGCTCCCCGATCACATCCTGTTTCCACGCTGGATCAGGGATCAATCCATCCGTTTCTCCCGGCACATCGATACCGGTTTTATTGCCATACCCGAACAGATTTTCATATTTTTTCATCCGCTCCATACCGAGACCGGGGACGCTGCCGTATCCTCCGCCGATAGAATAAAAGAACACGTCGCTCGATACCGCGATAGCGCGCCTGACGTCAGTAAAACCGTGCGTTTTCCAGTCACCAAAAAAGAAATTGCCCACACTGATCCCGCCACGGCTTTCGATTTGCGTGCTCTCGTTGATGACGCCCTCAGTAAGCGCGGCAACAGCCAGTACCGGCTTGATCGTCGATCCCGGCGGGTATTCTCCTGCCACGGCGCGATTGAAGAGCGGGAGCGCCGGATCATTAATCAACCCTTGATACGCTTCTGATGAAATGCCTTCGGCGAACAAGTTGTTATCGAAACTCGGCAGACTCACCAGCGCTCGCACAGCGCCGCTTCGGGGGTCGAGAGCGATTGCCACCGCGCGCTTCAAGTCTTTTTTTTCAAGTAATTCCTGCAGACTGTCGAATATTTTCTTCTGCAGATCGGCATCTATATTCAGGATGAGATCGCTCCCGGGCGTCGGCTGGATACTGCCAAGCTCTTTCTTCACTTGACCGAGAGCATCCACTTCCGCCTGCTGGTACCCACGCTTGCCGCGGAGAAATGCTTCGTAGCTTTTTTCTATCCCCTGTTTTCCGATGGCATCCGTCAAGAGATACTCCGGATGAAGCTCCAATTCTTCTTTGCGAATCTTACCCTCATATCCGAGCAAATGAGAAAAAATAAGGCTGTCCGTATAATGACGCTTGGTCGTCTTGTACAGACTGATGCCCGGCAGATCCCGGCTCCGACTCAAGAAAAGCAGCGCTTCTTCCTGACTGACGCGTTCTTTGATAATGAGCGGTTGGAGCGATGTGCGATCAAACTTCCGAAAGAGTTCGTCAAGTACGCCCGGATCCAAAACAAAGGTCGAGGAAAGCAAACGCATCATTTCTTCCTGACGAAGCTGATCTTCCGGAATATCCGCCGGAGTAAAAATAACATCCATACTGGGCGTATTGTATACCAATTGTTTGCCGAAACGGTCATAGATGATACCTCGTGGTGCCGGGATGACCAGGGAACGCAGACTGTTCTCTTCTGCCGTTTGCTGATATTTGGCGCCCAAAATGACATTGAGGTACGCTATACGGACAGCCAGCACGGAAAGAGCGATAACCGCCATTCCCCAAAAAGACCGGATGACGGCGCGTCTGAGGGGCCACTCGATCTTGGCGGCATCGCTCTCGGTCACCGTCAAAACCGCGTCGTCGATTTCCATTCCGCGCTTCTCCATCGTATATTCGTTTTTTCGGCCAAAGAAGAACATATAAAAAAATTACTTTACATTCAAAAAATCATTCCGACTCATAACGCCGACAGACTGCTCAAAGCGCCTGATGCTGGCATACGCGAGCAAAAATATCGGTAGACTGAGAGCGATGGCGAATACAATGTCCGAGAAAGAAAATACCAGCCAGAGGCCGGAAAATATTTCCTGCAAACCGAGCAGGTCATCTGAGCGGAAAAAGAGAAAATCAAACAGTCTGTAGCCGAGCGCGCCGATACCGACAAAGAGAGCGTACAGGAACATTCCCATCCCTCGGTGCTCTACCAGAAGACGGCGCGAAAGAAAACTCGTGGTGTAAGCCAGCGGAAGCGCATACAGCGTGAGGACTCCCGGCATTCCGGTCGCCACAACATCGAACAGCATCACCAGAGGAATGATCATAAAAAGTCCCTGAGGAAAACCAGAAAGGAGCACCCAGACCACCACGCTGGCAATAAGGATGAGAGGGGCGGGTGTCGCCGGAAGCAAGATATCAAAAAATGAAAACTCAAAAAACACGATAGCAAGAATAAGCAACAAGCGGAGGAAAAATATTTTCATACCCAGTGGGACAACTTCGAATAAATATAATGAGATATAACAACTTCTCTCAATCTTTTTACTTTGCACATATTTCCCATAATTATGAGGCTTTTTTTACTTTCGCAGTTGTACCACTGGGCATACTTAATAAGTGTTTTCTATAACAAAAACATAGCGCAAGCGGTCGAACCTCACCGGCGTTATGATTGAAGCCTGCTGGAAAAGACGGTCACTCGAAAAACGCGTTTCTTGCAGTGTACCGATCAGGAGGCCCTGAGGCATATCGCCCCCGAGTCCCGAGGTTACCACCGTATCACCCGCTTTCAGGGCGTCCGCCTGCAAAACCATATCGTAGAGCAATCCCAAGCCGTACTCGCCCTTGACGATACCTTTGGCATCCGTGTCCAGAGTGAGACCGTTTATCAGGCTTTCCGGATTGGACAACAGCATCACTCTGGCATTAGATGGAAACACTTCGGCCACTTTACCTACGAGCACGCCCGCATCCACGATGACCGGCATCCCTTTGTGTATCCCATCAAGCGACCCTTGATTGATAGAAATCCAGTTACCGAGACCTGATACGTCCCGACCGATGACTTCCGCCGACTTGAGCGAGAATTGATTCCTCGGCAACAATCCGAGCTCGCGACGCAACGCTTCATTCTCTTTACTCACATCGACAAACTGAGAATGTTCCACGAAAAGCCGCAAACGTTCTTTTTCCAAGCGCTCATTTTCGCTCTTCAAATCACTGATAGAAGCAAAAAAACTGAACGTATCCCGAAGCTCGAAAGCCGTCACGGAAAAAATCTTCTGCAGAGGCAGCGTCACCGTCATCACCGACGTCCGGATCGGCGTCACAAGCCACCCCGGACCATACGCGACAACTATCCATAATACCGCGAAGAGAACCGCCGCGCGGAAAAACTTTGTCTGAATGAACTTCCTGCGTACAGCCATAGTGTGAAAAACACAAAACCCAGAACACAAAAACCAATACTTGAGGCACGAATTCTTTTTTCAAACATTTGAGCTTTGTATTTTGAAAACTGTGCTTTGTTTGAAATTTGTGCTTTGAAAATTGTGTTTTATATATTACGATTCTTCACTCTCTTTTTATCCCAACGGGCTATCGGTTTCTTTCTCGATCAGCACTTCTTTCAAACTCTCCATATCATCGAGCACAATACCCGTACCGCGCACGACCGCCGTCAGCGGATCTTCCATCAGACGCACCGGAATGCCGGTCTGATTGGCTATCAATTTGTCCAATCCCCGGATGAGACTGCCACCACCAGCGAGAATGATGCCCCGATGCATGATATCCGCCAAGAGTTCCGGCGGTGTTTCTTCCACGATGGTCTTGATATTGTTCACGATGATACGGATAGAGCGCGTGAGTGCTTCGCGGATCTGCTCATCATTCACGACGACTTCTTTGGGCAACCCGGAAACCAGATCGCGCCCGCGCAGAGGAAACGTCAAGCGCTCGCGCTGAGGATAGGCGCTTCCGATAGCGATCTTGGCTTCTTCGGCGGTTTTTTCACCGATGAGAATATTGAATTCATCCCGACTGTAGCGCACGATATCTTCGTTCATCTCATCGCCCGCCACACGAAGGCTCCGTGAAGCGACGACGCCCCCAAGCGAAATCACAGCAATCTCTGTCGTCCCGCCTCCGATATCTACGACCATATTGCCCGTCGCATCGATGACCGGCAGACGCGCTCCGATAGCAGCCGCCATCGGCTCATCGATGAGAAATACCTGACGCGCACCTGCATTGAGCGTCGCTTCCATAACCGCGCGTTTTTCTACTTCCGTCACACCGGACGGAATACCAATCAATACGCGCGGACGACGCAAGAAAGCGAAATTCTCCGCCGTCACCTTGTTGATGAAGTAACGGAGCATCTGTTCGGTAATCTCAAAATCGCTCACTACACCATCGACGAGCGGTCGGGTCGCCACGATATGTCCTGGTGTTTTGCCGACCATTTTCTTGGCCTCCCTTCCGATAGCGAGGATCTGTCCGGTGCGTTGATTGACGGCAACGACGGACGGCTCATTGATGACGATGCCCTTGCCTTTGACATACACGAGCGTATTGGCCGTGCCGAGGTCGATGCCGATATCCTGCGTCAGATGCCCGAAAAACCGCTCAATGATGCCTTTTTGCAGATTTTTGAAAAAACGCTGTACGTTGGACATAATGACAGAGTGAAAAAAGGCACACAAAAACAGAAGTATTCACCATTCTAGCGCATTTCCCAGAAATACTCAAAAGTCAAGCATATTTTTTACGCGCAAGAAGCCAATCCGGCGTTGGGACAAACGTAATCGACTCCCAATGATCGATCTCCTCTTCAGTCACGTCATAGTGCATCTGATACACCGGCTCCACGCTCCCATACAGTGCTTTTGACCAATCAAATCCGAGATCTTGTGCTGTCTGCATCACTACCTCTTCACTTGCGCCCTCGATTTCCACAAAGGTTGGAATCCATGGCCATGTATCGATGGTTATCTCGACCCCTCCATACATCCATTTTTCTCTTTTGGTTTCCTGAGAAGATTTCATCTGCATCCCAATCGCTTGCAAAAATGCATTCGTAGATTCAAAAGTATCAACAGTCAAGGTTATCTCTTCTGTACCGTGAAGCGTCCGGTCATTCACTTGCTTGTAACTGAGCGTGACATATTCACCTTCATCGCGCACCCGCACCCAGCCCCCGACGGCATACAAACGCTTGTCCGGATAATCGAACACTTGCCGACGCATCAGTATTTCCGGATGTACCAATGTTGCTCCAATTTCTCGCAACCGCGCCCGCACCGCCACCAAATCGACATCCACAAATTTCGCCTCTATTTCTGTTGACATAGATTCCTCAATGTTTACGTATTTCCAATTTTACAGCCCCATGCTTCGCGGAAAGCACGATGTCACCACCGATGGGAAAGGTGAACATTGACTGCGTGTGTCCGAAATCAAGATTGGCAACGACCGGAATGCCCTCCAATTCTTTTTTAGTTTTGATAATTTCCGTCAGCACACTCTCTGAAATTCCACTTGCCCGCTGAAACCTCCCGATCACCATTCCTCTCACACCCTCAAATCCCGGCTGATGAATCAAGGATTGCAGATCCCGATCGAGCAATTCCGGATTTGCCATCTCATCGTCCTCGATAAAGAGTATGGAGTTATGCAAATTGGGGAAGTACTCCGTCCCCTGCAAAAGATTGAACGTACAAAGATTGGCGCCCAACACCATTCCCTTTGCAGTTCCCTCATTGATAACTATCGGTCCAGCATTTTTGATGAAATTCCTATTCTCCTGATCTTTGTAATAGGCATCATCGCTCCACTCTTGCGAAGGCAGTATCTGATATGATTCCTCTAAAAAAAGACATTTTTTGAAATATTCCAAGGTATAGTCAAAACCGATTTTCTCACTAAATGTCGCGTATGCCGGTCCGGAATAATTCACCAGTCCCGTCTTGGCAAAGATGGCGTTACCGAGCGCCGTAATATCCGAGTAACCGCAAAAGATTTTTGGATTGTTTCTGATAATATCCCAGTCGATAGAGCGCAGCAGCTGGTTACTGTTGAATCCACCGATAACGGCGAAAACCGCCTTCACTTCAGGATCAGCAAAAGCGGCGTGCAGGTCATCGATGCGTGATGTGATACTCGAAGAATGAAATTCGTTCATCTCCTCCACGTGTCTGCCAAAACTCAACCGCAGCCCGAGCGAGGCAAACCGTTCATCGGCAATCTTCCTATTTTCCGGAGTAATAATGCCCAAAGAACACGCCGGCGCGACAACCCTCACCACATCCCCTTTCTCCAATTTTTTTGGAAATATCCTCTGCATAGGAAAACTCTGCAAAACGATGAGAAGTTATCAGGAGAAAACCGTATCATAGACCCCTCTGCCTCTCAACAAATCTACGGTGTAAGGCGCTTCACGTCGCGAGGAAAGAGGACGGCCTCTTTGATACTGCCCAGTCCAAGCAATTTCTGGATGATACGCTCGGACCCAAGACCCCAGCCTCCATGCGGAGGTGTACCATATTTGAAAATATCCAAATAATCTTTGAATGCTTCTGGATCCATCCCGCGTTTTTTAATACTCTCCACAAGCATCTGATAGTCGTGGATACGCTGTCCCCCTGACGCGATTTCGATCCCGCGGAACAACAGATCAAAGGTATCCGTATAATTCGGATCACCAGCACTTGGCATACTGTAGAAAGGACGTATAGCTCTCGGATAATGTGTCAGAAAAACAAAATCTGAACCGTATGTTTTTGCGACGTACTCTCCAATCATCCGTTCTCCCTCGCTATCGATATCTTCGCCATCAGTCTCTTTACTATATTCTTTTTTGAGAATTTTCACCGCCTCCGACAGACGTATACGCGGGATGGTCACACTTGGCGGAATGGTAGCGCCATATCTCTCAAGATCCTTCCTCCCTCTCTCGCCGATAGCAGCAACAACGTCCATCATCACACCCTCTAGTTCTGTCATAATATCCTCGAAACTGGCAATGAAGCCCATTTCTGCATCCAGCCCAGTATATTCATTGACGTGACGTGTGGTAAAGTGCGGTTCTGCCCGAAATACCGTCCCGATTTCAAACACCCGTTCAAATGCACTCATCGCCGCCTGCTTGTAGAACTGCGGGCTCTGAGCCAAAAAGGCTTCACGATCAAAATACTGTATCTTGAAAAAGTTTGCCCCACCCTCAGTCGCAGCTGGTACGATTTTCGGCGTCTTGATTTCCATAAATCCCCTCGTACGACACGCTACCGCGTATGCGTCAAGAAGTATGGCATACAGAGAAAAAATAGAATGCACTTTTTCATTCCGCAATGCCAGCGTCCGATTATTCAGCAATGTCTCTAACTGCAGATTGAATTCCGGATTCGAAACATCAATCGGCAATTCTTCACCGGGGCGCGCCACTATCTCTATACTCTCCACCTCTATCTCCACGCTCATAGGTCCTGCTTCTGCATCTCCAGACTTACTCGGTCGCGCTTTCACCAGACCGATCACCGTCAGCGCATACTCACTCCGCACCTCTTTGGCACCCTCAATAACATTTGGTTTGTCCGGCAATACGACCAGCTGGACCGTGCCACTCCGGTCGCGCAACTCAAAAAAAATCAACTTCCCATGATCGCGCCTGACAGAAACCCAGCCACAGAGCATCACGGTTTCCCCAATATGCTTCGCTGTTTCAGTAATCAGTATGCGTTTCAGTGCTTCCATATATATCGTTGACAATGACTTAAACAATATCCCCAGCATACCAAAAAGCGAAGCCTGAAACAAGGGGTTTCTCCGCCTATTCGATGAACCCGTCCGTCTGCTGCTGCCAAAAATTATAATAGTGCCCCTGTTTCAAAAGCAGTTCCTGGTGCGATCCTTGCTCGACGATCTCGCCATCTTCGATCACGACGATGCGGTCCATTTTCTGCACCGTGCTGAGCCGATGCGCCACCACGATCGTCGTCTTGTTTTTCATCAATTGATCAAGTGCTTCGCGGATAGCCAGCTCGCTTTCCGAGTCAAGAGAGCTCGTCGCCTCATCGAGCACGAGAATCGGCGCGTTTTTCAAAATAGCTCTCGCGATAGCGACGCGCTGACGCTCGCCGCCGGAGAGCTTCACTCCGCGCTCTCCCACCAGCGTCTCATATCCGAGAGGCGTCCGCGAGATGAACGTATGCGCCCGCGCCTGTTTTGCCGCCGCCACTATTTCCTCTTGCGATGCTCCGGGATTCCCATAGGCGATGTTTTCTCTGAGCGTCCGATGAAACAACGCCGGATCCTGCGGCACATACGCGATGTTCGCCCGCAAATCATCCTGCGTAATATGACGCACGTCCTGACCGTCCAGAGTGATCGCGCCACCATCCACATCGATGAAACGCAAGAGCAGCTTGATGATCGTGGTCTTGCCCGCTCCGGAATGACCGACGATACCGATCTTCTCCCCGGGCTTCACTGCGAGCGAAAAGTTCTCGAACACCGCCTCACCCTTGCCGTACGAAAAATCAATATGCTCGAATGCCACCGCTCCCCGGCTAATACGGCTCGGCTCCGGATTGACGGGATCAGGAATATCCAGTTCGGTATCGAATATGTCGACCATCTCACTCGCATCGGTCAAAGCCTGTGTCATTTTCGTAAAAGACTTTCCTAATTGGAACAGGTGACCGAATAATCCCGTCAGATATATTTGCACCAGCACCACGGTACCCGCCGAGACTTCCCCAGAAAGCCACAACCGCACCACAAAATACATCCCAAATACCTCAAGCAAACCAAGGAGGATCGTTTGCACAAGAAATTGGGTATTCTGGAAATTCCATGCCCGCCGGCGCGCATATTCCTCTTTTGCGGTAGTCGCCTCAAAATACTCCCGTTCCCGGTGTTTCGCCGAAAACGCCTTGATACTAACAATATTCGCCAGCGCATCTGAGAGCGCACCGGTCACCCGGGAATCTTCGGCGGCGCGTGCGAGGTCAAGTGGCGTCTTCTTTTTGATAAAGTAAAAAATCAGCCCCACATACAGCACACACCAACCGAAAAAAAAGATTCCGAGCAGAGGCATCGTCGCAAGGAGTACGACGAAAATACCGCCGAGGCGTAGAAAACCGAACCACAGAGTAAAGACGCTTTCGTCCTGCAGTATCTCAAAAGCCCGCGCAAAACGTTTGGCTTTCGCAACCAGCGATCCAGAAAAATTTTCCGTGAAAAACGTGTACGAGTGATCCTGCAAACGAGCAAAGGCGACATCGGTCACATTCTTCAAAATATGGCTCTGGGAATACGAGAGGAGGAAATCGCCGGTCCGATACAGGATATTGTAAAGAAAGATGAACATCCCGAGAACAATCACCCAATAGAAAGCCTGTTCACTCGCCAAAGGCGCATCCGCTCCCCGCTCGATGACATCAATCAATCCTTTGTAGGCAAACGGCGCGATAATATCAGAAAGAATCACCGCGCTTCCGTACACGAAAAAATACATACCGATAGCGAATCGGTACTTCTTGATATGCGGCCAGTAATAATGGAATATCCGCCGAACGCCCAAAGACGCCGACGAAGCTTTCTCTTCCATAGAATCTTTTACACGAAAAAAACCGGCCCAGGGAGGAGGAACGGACTTATTGCTGTCCCTTGAAAAAATCGTTGACGGCGTAAGTGAGCTCGCTCGGGGTGATCTGCGTCTTAAGAAAGGATTTATTGACTAAGCCTGATTCTGAGAGCATCCGAATGGTTTCATCTTCAAGAGAAGCGGACATTACAAAAATCGGAACGGCTTTCTTGGCTTCGACTTCTTTCAACCGTTTCACGATCTCTCGTCCATCCATCCCCGGCATCATCACGTCCGTTATAATCATATCGTAATTACCATTCAGCGCTTCATGTAGACCGGATACGCCCTCCGGTTTCGTCACTACCTCGTAGCCTTCATCCCGCAGACGCTTGCCGAACATCTCGACAAAGACGGCTTCATCTTCGATAAACAAAATGCGCTTACCGAGCTTCGGGTGTTCGGCGGGGTCCTGTTCCTGACGGGAAAAATTCTTCTTCTGCTCGCTAAATTGGTTCAAAAAACGGTTGACTTCAGCCACTACTTCCGAGGGCGAGAATTCCGTCTTGGAAATGAAACCGTCCGCGCCGAGCTTGAGACACTCCTCACGGTCTTCCGAACTGCTCAAATTGCTGAATATCACTACCTTCAGATCCTCTGGATATGCGGGATCCGTCCGCAATGCCCTGAGCACCTCCGTTCCGCTGAGTTCGGGAATCACCAGATCAAGTAGTATCAGGTCAAACTTCTGCTCCAGTACCTCTTTGAGGACTGCCCGACCGGAAGCCACATTGAGCACCTCAAAACCGGAACTCTCAAATTTCTTCTTATAAATCTCCGCGATAAACTGGTCATCTTCGACGAAAAGAATCTTGGACATCGGATTATATCAAAATAATTTATGATTCCTCATGTAGCCTGCCTCTATCTAAAGAATACCAAAAAATCAATCCTCTCCAAAACAATATGTACAAGGACTACATAACTTCCCGAACATAGTCCACTGCCTTCTGAGGCGTCGTGAGAGATTTGATGAGGTAGAACCGTGTTTCAAACCCACCTATCTTCCTGATAATCTTGTCATCATCGACGTTCGTCAACATAATAACAGGAGTTTTCGCCAATTGCTTATCGGGATCTGATTGTAATTCCTCCAATACTTCGATACCATTTTTTACCGGCATCTGAATATCCAGCAATATGACATCTGGTCTGGTTTCACGTATAACTCTCATTCCCACTTCGCCGTTCTCCGCCGAAGAGACACTAAATCCGTCCTGAGTAAATTTCATCACATAGATGTCACGGATATCCTGATCATCCTCGATGATACAGACTTTCTTCTTTTCCCACACGTCTTGTTCGGTCATACTACTCTCTTTTTATGCCTGATAGAGATACTTTCACGAAATAATCCCATTCAAACTACTAAAAACTACAATAGTCTACTTGCTTCTACACACTCAATATAGCACATATTGACAGTTTTTCAAGAAACAGAAGCCTCACTTCCCTATCCCCGAAAAAGAAGACTGATCGGAGGTACCGGCTTGGATTTTCAGATTGACGAGGAGGAGCTCGATGATGAAGCAAGAGCCTTTGCCCTGACCGTCGGACTTTATTTAACAGCCCTTGCAAATCCCCGAGCGTAAGCTCGTGGGAGATTCATGCTCAGCTTGATGCATCTTCGGCTTTTTTTAGCGGATACCGCGTAAGTGATTGTTTGAGCACATTGGTATCCTCAGTCGCGGTTTTCCATACCGCCATGAGATCTATACCAAAGTAATCATGGATGAGCTTGTCACGCATACCGCAAATATCTTTCCATGGAACCTCCGGCGTCGCATCACAACATTCCGCTGAAAGTCGTTTTGCGGCTTCTCCGATAATTTCAAGTTTTCGCATCACACCGTCCTGAAGAAGCGTATTTTCCGAAAACTGCTCAAAACCAAGCCCTGTGACATAACGCGCGATATCGTCAACTGCCCCTATGATGTGGCCGATATACAAATTATCCTTTTTCATAAATCGTTTGGATATCGCGTAGCACTTCGTCTCGGATAAGCGGATGCAAAGAATCCTCCGTGACAAGATCAACGTCACGACCAACTTTCTCTGAGAGTTCCCGCTCAAGGTGAATCAATTCGAGCAGGCTCATCGGTCTGTCCAATCGCACAAGGATATCAATATCACTCGTCGCCCCCGCTTCTCCTCGGGCGACTGAACCAAAAACACCAGCGTAGGACACCCCGCCAGCCACGAACAACGGCTTCAAAAATTGCAGTTCAAGGGTCTGTTTCATACGCTGATTGTAGCAAGTCTCTTGTGGAAAATCAAGGCTTTCTTCTCTACTTCCCCAACCCCGCGAAAGAAGCCTGATCGGAGGTGCCGACTGCTATTTTCGGATTGACGAGGGGGAGCTCGATGATGAAGCGGGCGCCTTTGCATGGACCAGCACCTTCTCCGTGGCATCCTCTTTCAAAATTTTTACCACAATATTCAACTCCGCTCCAAAAACTCGATCAATATCTCATACATCTCGTAAAGAGAGTTTGTATCTACCCATTCCCCACTCTGATGCGCTCCACCTCCTTTCGGTCTATAGAGAGATGCAGGAACGCCGGACTCGGTAAAAAAGATTGCATCGCTCGTTCCGTTCTCATATACGAACGAAATATCCTTTTTCGTACGCTCACGAAGAATGCGTACCAGAGTCTGTACATAGTGGTCATCTTCTACCGAAGAAAACATACCATTTTCAGCAATCATCTCAACCGCTCCTCTGGATCCAATTATCTTTTTTACGAGCGTAACAATTGCTTTCAGATCTTTACTCTGTATATACCGGATGTCGAAATACCCCAGCGCACATTCCGGTATTTGATTCAAACTGTTCTCACTCTCTATCCGCGTCAGTACCACGCTTGTCCGCCATGATTCTTTGGCGTTTGGCTCAGGAAATTTTTTCGCAATAATTTCCTGCAGACGCACCATTTTCAACAGGGGGTTGTCACCTTGCCACGGTTCTGAGGCGTGTGCGCTTTTCCCTGGTACTATCACCTTGATCTGAGCAAGCCCTTTCTGTTTTAAGACAATCCCCGTTTCATGACCACCATCGGCTATAAATGCAAAGCATCCGCGATACCTTTCTTTTTCCAAAAGCATTCGCGTTCCGTATCCGGTCGTCTCTTCATCAGACGTTAGCATAATCGCAATTTCTTTGTCTCCCCCTTTTTTCCGGTATTCGACGGTAGCATAGAGATATGCAACGATACCAGCCTTCATATCATATGCACCACGACCGTACAACTTTGTGCCTTTCAATATCGGTTTGAAAAGTAATTTCTCCCCCGGTACGACATCAATATGTCCTGAAAAAATTATATCCACTGTCTTTTTTGCAGTCGTTGACAGAACAAGGGCAGGGTGCCCACGAAAAACATACCTCTTTATATAAAAGTCTTCCTTGAAAAGGTTTCCCAAGATAGCGAGACACACTTCCTGTTCCTTAATATTCGGTTCAGTCGATTCAATCGCCATCAGACGTTTCGAAAGACTGATAATCTGTTTTTTCAATTCTTGTGTCATAGTCTGTGATTTACACTAAAAATTTTTGGTTGAGAAAAGTATTTTTATAAAGCCCTGATGCTACTTCTTCCCCACCCCAGAGAAAGAAGCCTGATCAGAGGTGCCAGCCTTGATTTTCGGATTGATGAGGGGGAGCTCGATAATGAATCTTGCGCCTTTGCCCGGACCGTCTGATTCCACGTGGATATGACCGCCGTGCGCTTCGACGAAGTTCTTGCCGACGAAGAGTCCGAGTCCCGTACCGGAGACCACCATCTTGGTCGTTTCATTGCTCCGGCTGAATTTCTCAAACAATTTATTCTTGTCTTCGGGGTGAATGCCGATACCAGTGTCTGAGACGATGATGCGCGCTACCCGGTCATCCCCCTCCACTGATACTGTGACTCCCCCCTCCTTGGTATACTTCAGAGCATTGTCGATCAGATTGGACACGACTTCTTTGATCTTGCCCGCATCCAGCGTGAGCTTGGGCAGTCCGACTTTCGGCAGATGGATCTTGAGCGAGAGCTTCTTGTTCTTCGCCGCCAGAGCGAACATATCCACGAGCTCCGCCACCAGTGGCTCCAGCTGTGTCGGTGCAAAAGCATACTGGATGCGTCCCGCTTCAATGCGCGAGATATTGAGGAGATCTTCTACCAATTGCACGAGCCGGCTGTTGATGGTATAGAGTTTGTCGAGTACGTCTTGGATCGCCACGGGGACTTTGCCATAGGAGCCTTCGAGGATGAGCGAGACATAGCCCTTGATAGCGGTCAGCGGCGTGCGCAACTGGTGCGAAGCGATGGAGATGAATTCCGATTTTGCCATATCGAGCTCGCGCAAGCGGTCATTGGCGACTGCCAGACTGTTCGAAAGTTTCTGGAGTTCTTCCTTGCGCTCTACTTCCGCTTTAACCGACCGGATGAGAATCCAACCAGCCACCAGCGTAATGATGAGCGTAATACTGACCAAGATATAGTTCATCATACTAGTCACCACTGTCAGCATCGCGGCAATGAGGAGAAACTGCGTCACCACCAGCGCCTGCGCCCCGATGAGCTTGATATCAAAGGCTTTGAATTTGACGATGAGGTAGGCGAGGAAACCAATAAATACTGGCATTCCAAAAAGTCCATATTGTTCCCATTCAAAATTATCAAACAGACTCGCCCAATAACTACTTATAGAAAAGGAGAGGAGGAAGAAACCAATTCCTATTGTAAACAACAAAATTTTTCGCTTTTCTTCACGCTTAATCGCTTTTCTGTAGCGAAAGAATGAAACTCCTAAAATCCAAAATAATAATAAAAAGCCCACGATATAGTAGTAATCCGTGTAGAGTTTTGCTTCTGTTGATTCACAATTTGGAACATCAAATCCACTTAAATGAAAGTTGGTCATCGATAAAATAATCACTGGGAGCAATAGCATCCCAAAAATCAACTTTTTATTAAGAGAAATATCACATCCATTTAGAAAAGAATAAAAGAGATAGACGGCTGATACATATATCAACATATAAATAACCCCCAAATATGCCCATGTAAACATTATTTTGCTCCCATCCGTAGTCGTCCAAATAATCAAATCAAAATACGACCATAGTGAAAAAAATATAGAGAGCATCAAAAGTAAGCGGGCTGAGATATTTTTTCTATTTTTGACAAAAACAAACAAAGCTAACAATAAGGATACTGCCGCTGTCGGTATGTGAGAATAATACAATAACAATGGGTTTGATTGAATAAACTGATAGCAACTTTCGATATTGGTGACTAAGTTGAAATTCATACTTGTTGATTCAAAAAATTTTGTATTTATATAAAATAATTTTTCTACTATATTTTATCTAGTAAAGCATAAATTTTTAGCCGCTTAAAATCTATGCTGGACTCTTTGAAATTTAAGTTTTTAAATAAAGAAGATTTATAATGATAAACTACTAAATCATTCTCACTTTTTTTTGGAACCAACGAAACTACAAGTGGCTTTACCCCAAATAATCCATATACTTTCTTAAAAGCAGGGGTGATAACTTCCTGCACAAAGCTTCCCTCATTCTTATCAGACAAATAATTTTCAAATAAAATACCATAGCAAATCAATAAAGCAAAATAATACTCATAGTATCTCTTGGCAACACCACCATGCTTACTATACCATTCTGACATATCAAATACTGCCCCATCTAAATTCACACCGTTTCCTCGTAGCAATTCATGATGAAAATCAACAAGATTCATCTCCGATAAAGTTAGAACATCACAAATTTTCTTACTTTCTGCCTGATTAAAATCAACTATCTTCTCAACAAATAACTTATCTCCAGCGTGCTTCCCTACTCCATCTCGAAATACCAGTTTCCCTAAATAGTATTTACTAAGATTTCGAAAAGTAAACTTGTCCTGCAAGTATTCTAGAAAAACGTATTTCAGTCCTGACGCCTCTGCCATATCCAAAAACCATGAAGTTTCATTGTTTGGAGAAGCAACATGTCTTGCGAGTATCGCTCGTGGCTCAGATAGGAAAACCTCCGGTATATCCCCTCCCAAAAAATCCTCCACCTTCTTCCGCAACTCCTTGTCATTCCACCGCCTCCAAATCTCTTCCTTGGCTACCGAGAGCGGGGTATAGATGCCCAGATCCACCGCTGTCTGCACCGTTTCTGTTGTCTTCGCTATCTCTGTTTCCTGCGTTTGCTTCTTGTCAGTCATACCCTTTCGGAATTACTCATTAACTCCCATACTCATCAGCATACTCAGCCACCGTGCCACAAAAAACAAAACAACATACCTAAAAACAAGCATCCTTATCACTGCTTTGATTATACAATAAACCCCTCTTTTTGCAAGGGGGGAAAGGCAGGAGCAAACCTATTCAGAGAGGCACTCAAGCCCTGACACTCCCATACAACCCGCCCTCCTTGATATATTTCAAAACATCTACAATAATTCCTTCTCTATCACCTCAAATAACGGCCTCATATATTCATCCAGTTTGATACCATGTTGATCAAAAAATTGAGCAAAGTCCGTCCTCTTCTTATCAAGCATGACAATCTCGCCAAATTCCGGCTGCTCGTCATTTTTCTGTAATTGCAAAACAAAATCTTCGTACCTCTGCATAAACTGCAGACTCATTTCATTAAGAATGACTCTGTACACGACCGTCATTTTGTCCGTCGGTCCGCCTTCTTTGAAATACGCCAGATCAAACGACTTGATTCTTGATTGATCCCCGATGTCGATCCCGAGCTCTTCTGCCAGTTCTTTTTTGATATTATGCTCAAAGTCAAAAACATCACCCCGCAAATCATCACTATCGATCCCACCTCCACAGAGCTGGTAGATGCCAGCACGAGACGTCTGCTCCCCCATTTTTCCAAACACTATTTTCCCATCTTCTGTCTCCACGAGTGCCGCCGTATGGATAATGTGCACGCCGTATTCATCAAGCGTATCCACATTCTGACAGTAGAGATAGTGGGCATAATCCGTTTTTTCTACCACTATTTCCATACGATCTTCGAACGTTTCTTTTTTTGTGACCGTAAAAACATCGCCGCGTTTGTAAGATTTGCCACTTTGAAGCAGCGTGTCCCAATAGGCATCAATCTTTCCCTGTATATCCGGAGGAAGCATCACCTCCTGATTACTGAAACGCACGATGAGTTTTTTTGTCAGTGGGGAAACTACAAAGTCTTTCATAAGGTCTGATTGAGCTTGTTAAAAAAATTCCACGTTTCTAACGCACGAGCTTCATTGTGCGCCTCCTGACTTGCATATTTCTTATTATCCCAAGAAAAATAAGATTGCTCTACGGAATCAATAATAAAGCGCAGACATAATTCGAGTGTAACATACTTTATACAAGATACGACTTGAACATATGAAACTTTTCCTGTTTTACTGTTCGCAGAATTATACCCAGTAAGGAATCTCTCGGTTGCTTTCTTAAAGTCAGACCTGCTGGATAATGACAAAAGTGACCGGAGACAATCTCCAATATCAATGTAGATAGATCCGATCATAAAAGTATCATAGTCTATGAAAACAAGGGGGGCATGCTGTTTCGTAAATAGAATATTTTCTATTCGTGGGTCACCATGAATAATCTGCTGTTTTTCAGAAAGGATGTCAAAATACTTTTCAAGATTATTTACTGTATCACCAAGTATGTTTTGTAGCTGAGGAGTATACCTACTTTTGTTTATGGATATAGCTTTCTGAATATAGAAATTTTTTTGATGAAAGCCATTGAGAATATGTTTTGGCTTGTAATGAAGATCTGCAAGGTCTTTATGTAGCAGACCCAACAGCAAACCCACATTTCTGTGAAGACTCTTAGAAATGTGTTTTTGTGAAAAACTAATGCCATTGACATATTCATATACTCTCCATAAACTGTCGTCTCTCTCATAAAACATTGTACACTGCCGTGATCGCAATAATCGTGGGCAATCCCACTTTCTTTTCAGTAAATGTTGCGTTATAACATCAATATCATACATTAATTTCTTTTTGAGCATTTGATGTAATTTCTGTATTACAAACTCCTTACCATAGATGTTTTTTACGTAAAATGTTTTATTGATAAGCCCACCCTTAAGAACCTCTGCCTTAGAAATACGACCAATATCATAACTTTGTATGACTCTTTTAATCTCATCATTAAAGATTGATGTAATCATAAGGAAATGCCTTTATGGATATTTCGTCGAATATAACATTTGGCGATGTTTTTGAAATGTACAAAATAAGCTCTGCAATATCATCCGTCTGCAGTATATTTTCTTCTACAGCATTATCTACAGAGCGCGACATGTCAGTAAGTACGCTTCCTGGAGAAACGAGCATACATCGGATTCCAGTAGAAAAGTTCTCTTTTTGCAATGATTTTACAAGTCCCATCAATCCTGCCTTGCTGGATGCGTAAGAGCAGTCCTTCTCTGTTCCGGAAGATCCCCACCTAGATCCAATGAGAATGATGGTACCCTTTATACTTTTATCTCGGAAATATTGTGTTCCAAATTTTGCTACGTGAAAGGATCCTGTTAGATTTACATCTATCGTGGATTTCCAATCATCACGATCTGTTTTTTCTGAATTTTTAAGTTTCAATATCCCAGCACAATTCACTATACACTGAAAATCTTCCCTATTCGACTGTTGAAAAAAGTTAGATACATCAGAAAAATTTGTTACATCAAGAGTCTGATAAAAAAAGCTGTTACTTTTCTGAATATCTTCCGGTAAAGAATTGCTAATATCAACACCGTAAACGACAAATCCATTATCAAGAAACTTTCGAGCAATACTCCTACCCATACCCCCACAAACACCTACAATAAGTATTCCATTTTTAGAAGGCATCATAAAATTTTTGAAAGGGGGGATTATCTATTGGGGAATAGTTAGAACTTGTGAGGTACTCTTTATCCCTCTTGCTTAGGTTACCAATCTTGTTTTTATTATAGACAAAGAAATGCCCATTTCTCGATACATAATTTATTTCGACGTTATTAAATAATGACTCGTGTATAGCCTCATTCATATCATTTTCTCCATATAAAATAGGTATGCGAGATTTTTGCTTAGCAAGAAACCCTGTAATGATATCAATTACTTTGGCGGAGGGAGTCTCTATACTACAGATATCACCATGTCCCCCATTCTCTATTGCAAACATAGTGAGATCAATAACATTTTGAGCAGTTAACATATAACGTGTCATACGTTTATCGCGTATCGTCACTGGCTTGTTTTCAACTATCTTTTTTTCAATAACATCTGTAAGCGATCCATTTGAATGAAGAATATTACCAAACCTGATAGCGATAAACTTAATATGTGGGATATTTGCATTCTCTCCTAAAATTTCTAGAAATCGTTTTGAGGCTCCCATTGTGGATGAGGATTGTGCTGCTTTATCAGAAGAACATAAAATAACTCTCTCTATAAAATTACAGTTTCGCACAACCTTCATGATATTTGAAAAAGCAACAATATTTTCAAAAGCCATCTTTTCTGGATAGCAATACCCGGTAGACACATGTTTTAATGAGGCACAATGGATAACAATATTGACCTCGTATTTACAGAGAATTTCTTCTATAAATCTTGCATCAAGAACATCCCCAAATTCAATATGAAACCGCTCTTTACTTTCAGACTCCCTTTTAATCTCCATAAGTTTTGCTAGAGCATCTTCCGATCGATCAATAGCACATATTTCATTTCCCTGAGATAAAAGAAATTTAGATAGGCTTAACCCTACTGTTCCGCCAGCTCCAGTGATAAGAATTTTTTTCATATGCTTTACATATGCTTTATAAGAGTATAAAAAATTGAGCATCCTGGCGGTGCAGAATGCTCATAGTCAACCAGATGTTGGGATTCCAAAATACTTTATTATAAGATTGGAATTTTTCGAAAGAAAATCAAGATCTTCTAACGTCCCAAAATCAAAAAAGAACTTATTATTCATAATACTCCATACATCGGGGATGAGCCTTTCCATTGATTCTCGTTCAACATAAACATCGTGGCTAGTATCAATGTTATCCAAGAACCTCTTTGTGTCCAAAACATAGAACCCCATCGTGCTCGAGGGAACACCTGAACACGTATTGTTTTTATCATAAAGTGACAGAATACTTCTTGTTTTTCTGTCTACTTTGACAAGACCGTAATTTGGAACATTCTTCTTGGTAGTAGTAAGCACAAGGCACGCCGCTTTTCTCTCAATGTGTTCCTTGCAAATTTTTCGCAAGTCAACACTCCATATATTATCACCAGTCAAAAGCAACGTATGATTATGTCTCACTTCAGACACCCCGGTAAAAGAACTAAAGGCAGTGCTTTTGGGATAGTCTTCCTCTACAAACCGTACTGACGAAGGAAAATTATTGTGAATTTCTTCCTCAATGAGCCATCCATTACAGGCGTTACTTCCTGTAACAATCACTTCGCTGATACCGTTTCGCAATAACCAAAAGACTAGATATCGCAAAAACGGAACCCCTCCAAAAGGGAGCATGCACTTCGGTTTTTGCTCACAAATTTTACCAAGGCGACTTGCTCTTCCAGATGCTATGATAACTGCAGAAAAATGCACCATTTAACCCTCCTGATATGATTGTTGATGAACTGGTTTAATAGTAGATCAAAGCGTAGTTTTGTCAAGTGAGTGAGAGTAAACCAGAATTCAAACCCCGAAGCCCATTTTTTGAAGGATGGTTGCAAGTAAAAAATAAAAAACGGGTGGAAACAAGATTGTCCCCACCCGCACTACTCTTTCTCTACAAATACTTTCACCCAGCGAACAACGGTGCCAGCACCGTGCGCCACAGCCAGAGGGCGAAGGTTACTAAGACTGTCCAGCGCAGCGTCCAATAGGCATTGGATACGATGACACTCGACCAAAAGATCGTGTAGTCTCTTTTGCTGAGACCGTTGAACCGGTTGCTTTCCTTGCGCAGGTACACGGTGACCATAAACGGATCCGCGTATACTGAGAGGGCGAAGAAAGCCGACACGTCACCGAGTTTCAGGAATTTCCCGATCCAGCGGTTGCCGGAAAACTGGTGCTGGACGTTTTTGACGGCTTCGAACCCAAACCAATCCTTTTTCAGCCAATCGTACAGCCGTAAATAGCCGTAACAAAAGAGCGCTGACAGAGGAGCCATAATAGTGAAAACTACCAATGAGCCGTAAGCGGTGCCAAAAGTAGACACAGCGTAGGCTGAGACTGCTCCGTAGACGAACTGGTCGAAAAAGATTTCTTCACCTTTCTTGACCGTATGGCCGAGAGCGATAGTGCCTATCTGTTCTTTGCGCGCCACGATTTTCGCAGCGAATGATTTCACTGCTTGTAGCACGATGCACCTCCACTTGTTGAAAAAGAACCGTTCCTTAGCAACTGATTTCAATTGCTAACCGTGTAGTATACACCAAAAAAACCACCCTGTCAAACAAAAAGTGCTCCTTTTGCTTCATATAAGGGATATTTCTCTTTTTTACTCCCTATGTACTTCTATATCCGGCAGTATCTCACCATTCCGCACGAAGCGCTCCAGCCACAGGGCAGCCATTGCTCGAGATTCTTGCCAACTCTCTTTGAGGAAATGATCATTGCCCTCGAACAGCACGAGACGATGCGGGATTTTCACATCAAGCAGTTTCTCAGAAAAATGGAGAGCCGTGCGCGGATCGACACGCCAATCAGATGTGCCATACATCAGAAGTATTGGTACGTTCCTTGGGAGCTTCTCCGTCCAACAGACTACTGATCTTTTTTCCCGCTCTTCTTTTGATCCGCCGAACATCTTCTCATAGTGCGCCGTCATCTCCTTACGAAATGTATCATCACGATAGTCCAACACTCCGGAAATCACGACGGCCGCCTTCGCCCAATTCGTTTCCGCCAGCAGGCGAAAGGTGGCAGTCGCGCCGCGGCTGGCGCAGTACAAACCGATGCGAGTGTTATCCGCCATCTCATCCGTATCGATAAATTCCTTCAGTGCCAAGACAGACTGGAAATCCTCCCCACCCATCTCATCTTTTGCCCCGTCTTCGGAAAAACCCATACACTGCGATCCGATGACGATATAGCCAGCCTTGATGATCACAGTCGCGAAGCCGGAAAAAATATGCTTGGCATCAATGTGTCCGAACAAACCGGACCCGCCACGGTTGAGAATCACTACCGGGTGTTTTTCCTGTCCGGAGAGATTTTTGAGTCGCGCGTAGAAACCGTTGTATTTTTTCCCATTCACCAAGTACTCGAAATCCACCACTTCTATCTCGTCAGCATTGGCACGCGCTTTCTCGTGATTCTTGGACGGGATCAATGCGAGTGTCGTGTTGTCCAAAACGATATCCCGGACGGAAAGCAGTTTGTGAGCAAAAGAAAGTTGCATAAAAAGTAGTCTAGATCTATTTCCTGCTCTGCCGATAAGGATGCATGGGGTAGGTGCCGAGGAGCCGGACTTCTTCTGAAAAAAACCGCAGCTCTGCCAGCGCGAGTTTCATAGCCGTATCATTCGGATGAGCTTCCGCTTCTATATAAAACTCTGCTGACTGAAATCCTTCACCGAGATAACTCTCAAGTTTGAGAAGATTGATCCCATTGGTCGCAAATCCCCCGATGGCTTTGTACAAAGCAGCCGGCACGCTGCGCAAGCGAAAGAAAATGCTCGTGATAACTTTTGCATCAGTACCTTGTTCGGGGATACGCGCCTCACGAGCGATA
>JAHFOM010000032.1 GCA_023261685.1 Candidatus Moraniibacteriota bacterium
CTCGATATGGTGCTCGGCGCCTACTATCTGACGCACATCAAACCCGAGGGCAAGGGCAAAGGGCACGCGTTCGGCTCGATGGACGAGGCTATTCTCGCCCACCAGAACGACATCGTGGATGTCAATGTCGCGATCAAGCTTTCTTTTCGGGGCGAGATCATCGAAACATCCGTCGGGCGTATTCTGCTCAACGATATTCTTCCTGAGAACTTGCGCTTTATCAACGAAGAGATGATCAAGAAGGATCTCAAGGTGATTATGTCGCTCATCCTTGAAACACAGGGGCAGGATGAGGCTGCCAAGTTTGCTGACCGGCTCAAGGATCTGACATTCCGTTCGGTTTCCCGATCGGGTATCAGTTGGGGAATGAATGACCTGATCGTACCGAAAGAAAAAGCCGGCTATATCTCCGCCGCTGAAATTCGCGTCAAAGAAGTGAAAGACCAGTACAATACGGGACTGTTGACCAACGAAGAGCGTCGCAACCGGGTCATCGAAATCTGGAACGAAACCAAGAATCAGATTACCGATGCGGTGCGTCTGCATATCGACAAAGAAGGTCCGGTGCACGCGATGGTCTATTCCAAAGCCCGCGGTTCCGAATCCGTCGTCGTGCAGATGACCGGTATGAAAGGACTGATGGCAGGACCGACCGGAGAAACTATCGAGTTGCCGGTCAAGAGCTCATTCAAAGAAGGTTTCAACGTGCTGGAATATTTCATTTCAACCCACGGCGCGCGTAAAGGTATGGCTGACACCGCTCTCCGTACCGCGACCGCTGGGTATCTGACGCGTCGGCTCGTCGATGTGGCTCAGGATATCATCGTCCGTGAAGAAGACTGCGAAGACACCGAGGGCGTGTACCTCTATCGTGAAGATTCCGATGCCATCGGGCAGAGCTATGCCGTGCGCATCGAAGGCCGTGTGAGTGCTGAAGCGATCAAGGATCCGGAAACCAAAGCGGTCATCGCCAAGAAGGGCGTGATCCTCTCGCGGGAACAGGGGAAAGAAATCGAAAGCAAGAATCTGCCGAAAATAAAGATCCGTTCGCTGGTGACGTGCAAATCCCGTCGCGGTGTCTGCCGGCTGTGTTATGGTATCGACCTTGGTCGGAGCGCGCTCGTCGAGCTCGGCGCCTCAGTCGGTGTCGTCGCCGCCCAGGCCATCGGTGAGCCGGGTACGCAGCTGACGATGCGAACCTTCCACGTCGGAGGAGTCGCCGGATCGGACATCACACAGGGGTTGCCTCGGGTCGAAGAAATTTTTGAAGCCCGCGTCCCGAAGACCGAAGCTATTCTTTCTGAAGCAGACGGTCAGGTGAAGACCATCGTCAAAGACAACGCCAAAGTCGTGAAGATTTCCGTCGAGGGCGTCGACAAGAAGCTCTACGAATACAGCGCGCCTGCCAACGTGGCACTCCGCGTCAAAGAAGGCGATCTCGTCGGTGTTGGTTCCATTCTTTCCGAAGGACACCTTGATTTGCGCAAACTCTTCACCGTGATGGGTCAAGAGGCCGTGCACCGCTATATCGTCCGTGAGATCGAAGAGATCTACGCCGCTCAGGGCGAAGGCATCAATGACAAACATATCGAAGTCATCATCCGTCAGATGATGTCGCGCATCCGCGTGATGGATCCGGGCGACACGATGCTCCTGCCGGGCGACATCGTCGAAAAAGACCAGTTCCTCGAAGCTAATGAAGAAGCGCTCGGAACAAAGGGTCGTGAAGCGACTGGTGAAGCAATGGTACTCGGCATCACCAAAGTGGCGTTGTCGACGGAGTCTTTCCTCTCCGCAGCATCGTTTATGGAAACCGCTCGTGTCCTCATCAATGCCGCCATCGCCGGCAAAGAAGACCGCCTGCGTGGATTGAAGGAAAACGTCATCATCGGACGTCTCATCCCCGCTGGTACCGGCTACCGTGGATCGAAGACAGAAAAAGCATAACCACTTGCATGTGCTCTGCTTTCGACAACCCCGCCACAAGGCGGGGTTGTTTGTTTGTGGGCAAAGGGTCAGAGTGGTAGAATGTATGTAAAGAGTTACGTAACTGGCTGCATACTTAACACGACACATATGCCGAAAAAAACAACAGACAAAAGCGTACGCAAGCTGACGAAACTGGGTGGCAAGTCCATCGGTTTGACCTTGCCGATCGAAATCGTCCGGGAGCTTGGGTGGAAGGAAAAGCAGAAGGTTGTCGTGAAACGTGTCCGTGGCGGGGTTTTGATTAAGGATTGGAAGAAATAAAGATATGCCGAAAATAAAGGATCTTCCGAAAGTTGATATGCCTCGGGAGAAGCTTGAGAGGTACGGTCCAGAAAAACTGCATGATTATGAGTTGCTGGCGATTCTTTTCGGATCGGGGATCAAAGGAACAAACGTAAAAGATATATGAAACGAGAATATTATTCTGACTCAATAACTGATTTCTTAAAAGCTAAGCCAGATGAAATTCTTGGTAAATTAACAAGAAACAGCGATTTTGACTTAGGGCAAAACCAGCGAGATGCGTGGATAGAAGAAATTAATGCTTTACAAAATGTTTTAGCTTCTTATTCGGGTTCAATATATTTTGAATATTCTATTCCAAGGATGGGGAAGCGAATTGACGTCATATTAATTATTGGCCCAGCTATCTTTATTCTTGAATTTAAGGTTGGAGAGAAAGATTTCTCTTCATATGCGATAGATCAAGTTTTGGATTATGCTCTTGATTTGAAAAATTTTCACAGCACGAGTCATAACCACTACATTGTCCCTGTGCTTATTGCGACAAATGCAAGAAATACTTTGTCTATTCCTATTTTAACTCCACAAAACGATAAAGTACTTTTTCCAATAAAAACTAACACGAACGGTATAAAAAGTGCTATAGATAACACCCTCACTTTTCTGGACGGCGATAATATTGAAACGGTGGAGTGGGAAAAGGGAAGATATTGCCCAACACCTACAATTGTTGAAGCGGCGATGGCTCTCTACCGGGGTCATTCTGTGGAAAATATTTCACGAAGCGATGCAGGTGCAATAAATTTGACTCAAACATCAGAAATCGTATCAGAAATAATTAAATCTTCAAGAGATAACTCACAAAAATCTATTTGTTTTGTGACTGGTGTTCCTGGTGCTGGAAAAACATTAGTTGGTTTGAATATTGCGAATAAACATATTGATAAGGACAATGACCTTTACAGCGTCTTTCTTTCTGGTAATGGTCCGCTTGTCGCTATATTACGGGAAGCGCTGACTCGAGATAAAGTTAAGCACGAAAAAGAAAAAGGAAATAAAATTACAAAAGGTGAAGCAATGAGAGATGTGAAATTATTTATTCAAAACGTTCATAATTTTCGCGATTATTGTTTGAACGACGACAAGCCACCGCTTGAACATGTAGCTCTTTTTGATGAGGCACAGCGAGCGTGGAATCTTGAACAGACTGTGAATTTTATGCGCCGGAAAAAGAATAGACCTAATTTCAGTCAATCTGAGCCAGAATTCTTAATTTCTTGTCTTAACCGACATTCTGATTGGGCTGTTGTTGTTTGTTTGGTTGGTGGTGGTCAAGAAATAAATACGGGGGAGGCAGGAATTAGTGAATGGATTGACTGTTTAAATCGTTCATTTCCCGATTGGAATATTTATGTGTCGTCTCGCCTCACAGACAGTGAATATGGAGCAGGTAAGGTTTTGGAAGAAATTGCATCACATAAAAATGTTTTTACGAAAGATGAATTACATTTGTCAGTATCGATGCGTTCGTTTCGAGCAGAACACATCTCCTTATTGATAAAACAGGTTTTGGATATGGAGGATGACGAAGCTAAAAATACATTATTGAGAGTTGAAGCAAAATATCCAATAGTGATTACTCGAGATATTGCTAAAGCTAAAGAGTGGTTGAAAAAACAGGCACGAGGTTCGGAACGATATGGAATGATAGTTTCCTCGCAGGCCGAGAGATTAAAACCCCATGCCATATTTGTAAAATCAACCACGGATCCAATCCATTGGTTTCTGGATAGAAAAGACGATGTTCGATCTTCATATTATCTTGAAGATGTTGCTACAGAGTTTGATATACAAGGACTGGAGTTAGATTGGTCTTGCGTTGTTTGGGATGCTGATTTTAGATATACAAAAAATGGCTGGGAGCATCGTTCTTTCGTCGGTAATAAATGGAATTATATTAAGAAAGCGGAACGGCAAGTATATCTAAAGAATGCTTACCGTGTTTTACTCACACGCGCCAGACAAGGAATGGTAATTGTTATCCCATATGGAGATAAGGATGATCCAACTCGTAATCCTGACTTTTATAATCCCACCTTCGAATATTTAAAAGGGATAGGTTTTAAAATTATGTAAGTTATAATTATGAAAAAACTTTACCTTGCTTGTTATTTCAATGAAATGGAGGATGAAAACGATGCGGATGTCATCGTTATAGATGACAAAGATGATCAACGAGATGCTTTTAAAGTCTTTTTCAAGGAAATGTATGATTATGAAATAAAAGATGAGCATATTATAAATTTATACCAAATAACTGATGTTTTTGATAGGTATGAAAGTAAATATCAGTTGAGTCTAAAAGAAATCACTTGATATTTTTTGACTTCCTATTGTAATTGAAAGTGAAAAGGGGTCAGGTATCTTTTTTGCAGTTACATAACCGATTGTGTAACTGAGTCAGCAAAGTTCCCAAAACCGGAATTCCGAGTGTATGATAGGGGTATGGTATTTGTCCTATGAAAAAGAATATTTTTGGCTGGCGATTGGAGTTTTATGGGGATCCGACGTATGTGGGGGATATTTTCGTCGAGGGAGGAGAGGATGATGACGAAGTACCGAAATCATCGCATCCACCCATCCGTATTACTCGGGAGCTTCTGGCGCGAGCGAAGACATTGGCCGCGTTGACGGACGACCTTTCCCCGGCGTTTCTGCAGGAGTATCTCGGAGTCGGCTATCCTACCGCCCAGACTCTGGTAGAGACTCTGAGAAAAGAACGGGAAGCGTTCGATCGGCAGCAGATGGCGCTTGCGGTAGAGTGCGGTCGCCGCGTTTCACGAAGCTTCGCAAAACTTTTGAAAACAATCCAAGAAGCTATAGCGGAAGGAGACGACGACGCCCTTCTGGGATGTTTCGGCAGACTTTCACCCGCTGAACTCGAATCGCAATTCAAGATGTTCCCTTTTGGCGAAGACATCGAGCAGTACATCCGGAATATCCTGAAACGAAAGGATTGCACAAAGAAGCCGGGCACCTCTTCGGCAGTTGCGTAACCACCCCTGTTAAATTACAGAGCACCGACTAAGTCGGATTTTACTGGGTAAATTACGTAACCGAATCAGTAAAGTTCCCAAAACCGGAATCCCGGGTGTGTGATAGGGGAGAGATACGCTTTTTCTGGTAAAACAGAAATTTGACATGATTTTATGGCAGGGTGTATTATCGTATATGTAAGTATGGTAAACAAAAGACAATATGAAAAAAATAATCACAACGGACAATCTTGCTATCTTCAAAGGAAAGGGAATTCGTAAAACAATCCACAAAAATGAATGGTGGTTTTCGGTTTTAGATATTATCGGCGTACTGACGGATAGTCCGCAACCAAAAACATATTGGGCGAAAATGAAAGACAGGGATAAAGAAATATCTCAACCGTTCCCATTTTGGGAACAGTTGAAATTACTCACCGATGACGGAAAGATGCGCGCAACCGATTGTGCCAACACGGAAGGTATTTTTCGTCTTATCCAGTCCATCCCATCCCCGAAGGCCGAACCATTTAAGCGCTGGCTGGCCAAAGTCGGCTATGAGCGCGTACAGGAGATAGAAGATCCGGAACTTGCTACCAAGAGAACCCGCATACTTTATAAACTCAAGGGGTATTCCGAAAACTGGATAGAAAAACGGATGCGTGGTATCGCTATTCGTGAAGAATTGACGGATGAATGGAAAAAACGGGGTGTCAAAGAACAAAAAGAATATGAAATTTTGACGGCTGAAATCTCCAAAGCGACTTTCGGCGTGACGCCGATCGAGTATAAAAAGCTCAAAGGCCTGAAACGGGAGAATCTGCGCGACCATATGGATGACTTGGAATTGATTTTCAATATGCTTGGCGAGCGGGTGACAACTGAAATCTCTCAACAAGAGAAACCGGATACATTTGTAAAAAATAAAAAGGTAGCGGAGAGAGGTGGAAGCGTGGCGGGGAATGCCCGAAAACAGACAGAAAAAGAAATCGGTCGGAGCGTGGTTACCAAAGAAAACTTTCTGAGTAAGCCGAAGGATAAAAAACGATTAGGGAAGTGATGTGTTGTGGATCAGCAGAGTTCCCCGAACCCGAATCCCGGATGTATAATTGACATATTAGAGTAGAAAAAGGTTCTCTCCGCAGGCACCTGCCCGCCTAGACGTCGAGGCTGGTGGAATTATGATAGAGTTTGAAAAGAGAGGTTTTGATCAAAAAATAAGAGCGAATGTGATAGTATTGAGAGGTCAATAATCATTACGTATGAATGCAGGTGTGGCCCGCATACGCTCAGTCATATTTGAAAAGATGCCTATGTGTTTTTCAGCTACAGCCAGTCTCGTCGCCGGTGGGGCTCTCGGTGTGACAGGAGGCTTGACGATGATGCAGACCAAGACAAAATCAGAACTTCCTTTTGCCAGTATTCCGCTTCTGTTCGGGATCCAGCAAGCAATCGAAGGGGTGGTGTGGCTTTCTTTTGGCGCCCCGTTGCTCCATACTATCGCCACGTATGCGTATATGATGTTCTCTCACGTGCTGTGGCCGATCTTCATTCCTGTTTCTATCATACTGCTGGAAACGGATCGGTTTCGAAAGAAGATTCTGTGGATGTTTTCATTGGTAGGTTTGGCGGTAGGAGCGTATCT
The DNA here is from genome assembly GCA_023261685.1 of Candidatus Moraniibacteriota bacterium. Lineage (GTDB taxonomy): Bacteria > Patescibacteriota > Minisyncoccia > Moranbacterales > UBA1568 > UBA1568. The sequence continues at coordinate 6,913 of JAHFOM010000032.1, forward strand.
CGCGTATTACATCATCACCGATGTGGTCACCGTGCAGGTCGTTCATCAGAGTCTCCGCTACTACTCCATAAATGCTTACCCGATCCCCATCATAATGTTCTATCTCATGGCTACCTGCGGGAGTTGTTTCTTCTCAAGTCATAGGATCATCAATTTGTTCGGCCTCGTTCTTTCTCTTTCTTTCATCATCGCGGTATGGTTTTTCTTCGAGACGTTTTTCTCAGTCTGGTGTTTCTTAGCAGCGATTCTGAGCGTGTTGGTGTACTGGTATTTCAAGAGGGAAGAGAGAAACAAGAAGAAAAGGGGCCTATCCTTTGCTAAAGCTACGGAATAGCAATGCAGGGACCTTTTTGATACAAATTTCCCTAGCCCTTTAGGTTTTCTGCTAAAGGCAGTGGAGAGATTTATTTTTTCTGAGAGGGGAGTAAAATGAAATTATGTACTATCTCTATATCCTCAAATGTGCTGATGGGACGCTGTACACGGGGATCACAACGGACCTCGCGCGGAGAGTAGAGGAACATAATTCCGGAACGCTGGGGGCGAAATATACTCGGGGGCGCCGGCCTGTGGAATTGATGTATTCCAAGAAATTCCATACCCGTTCCACCGCCTCGCAGGCCGAAGCCCAGATCAAGAAACTTTCCCGGAGTGAAAAAATAGATCTGGTGAAAAGTAAATGATTTTCTTCGAAAAGAACAGTAGATACTTTTTTGACAGTTACGTAATGAGTTACGTAACTGTTTCTGTTGCCTTGGTGGACCCGATCAAGGTGGACCTCGGAGGGTGTATACTGGATGGATGAAGAGAAGTATGATTATCGCGCCGTGTTTTTTCGTCTGCACCCGATCGGAATGATGATGGAAAGGCAGAGGGTAAGCACGCCGCTCCCGCTTTGAATGATGATGGCTTGGTGTGATATACTGCTGGGTATTGGAACAAAAATTAACGGGCTGATTTTTTATGGGACGGAAGAAAAAAGCAGAGGAGAAAGAGAAAGATGATGGATTCAAGTTCGAAGATATTTTACACAGCGATGCCAAGCGGAGTATCGCGGCGGTTTTTTTGTTCGCGCTTGCGCTGCTTTTTCTCTTGGCGTATTTTGATACCGCTGGGGTGCTGGGCGAGTGGCTGAATACGGGACTGGGGATGCTCCTCGGCTGGGGCAAATGGCTTTTTCCATTGCTCTTGATTATTGCCGGACTGATGTTTTTGAAACGACGGACGACAACGCTGGCAGACGCAGTCAAATTTATCGGATTGATCGTGGGATTTTTTGCCGTGTTGGGGCTTTTGCATCTGTATAGCGGCGAGACCGACAAGGAGCTTCTGAAAGTCGCGCGTAACGGCGCGGGCGGCGGCTTCATCGGTTTCGGTTTTGCATATGTCCTCGGGAATTTCACGGGCAAAGCGGCCGGGACGATTATTCTGATAGCGCTGTTTTCAGCAGGAATAATTGCGGCGTTCAATATGTCGCTCATCCGTTTTTTCGAAAGTGTTTGGGAGCGGCTGCAACGCAAACCGCAAGCGACAGACGAAGAAGGGGGCGTGAGTACGGAACCGCCGGCACCGCTGAGTGTGGAAGAAAAAAGTGCGCCGGCACTTCCTGAAGAGCCGTTGCCGCCGCAAGTTGTCGACAATTTAGCGGCGCACAATATTCGCAATCTCGCTTTTCCGGAAGATGGCGAAGTTTCGGAAAATAGCGCGGGACCAAGCGATGAAGATGATACCGTGTTGGTTCCGGCATTCATCCGTCCGCGCAAGCTGAGGAGAAATTCCGTGCACTGGGAATTGCCGTCGGCTGATCTTCTGGAATCGACTGTCGGTCAGGCGCTGGGCGGGGATGTGGAACAAAACAAACATATCATCCAGAGTACGCTCAAATATTTCGGTATCAGCGTGGAGCCGGGAGAAGTCCGGGTTGGTCCGACGGTGACGCAGTATACCTTTCGTCCCGCTTTTGGCGTCAAGCTTTCGCGCATCACGACGCTCTCTGATGATCTAGCGCTGGCATTGTCCGCGCAGTCCATCCGTATCGAAGCTCCCATACCGGGTCAGGCGCTCATCGGTATCGAAGTACCGAATAAATCCGTAGCGACCGTCCGTCTCAAAGCGA
>JAHFOM010000033.1 GCA_023261685.1 Candidatus Moraniibacteriota bacterium
TCTTGGAAAAGCCGGAAGAAAAAAATACCATTCCCTTTATCAAGCGCGAACTCGCCGTCCTTGACAGAGAGGCAAATTTTTCACGTGAAGCCCTAGGGATGTTTGTCGCCACGCTGAAGAATGACACCGTCCGTATCCATACGGAGCTTGAAAAATTGGTGACGTTCAAGCCGGGGGGTGTATTTGAAGTCTCTGATATCGCTTTGCTTTCGGGGACTGTTTCAGAACAGGCTATTTTTGAGGCGCTCGACGCCTTGGGCCAAGGAGACAGAAAGCAGGCAGTCGTTTTGTTTCACCGCGAGGCATCTGGCAGGGATGGTGCATACCCGATACTCGCGATGTGCGCGTGGCAGGCACGCCGGCTTCTGCTCGTGAGAGAAATGTTTGACAGGGGAATACGGCGCGTGCCGGATATCTCTCTAGAGACCAAACTCCCTTCATTCGCGGTACAGAAGATGCTCGGCTCGATTAATAATTTTCCGCTGGCACGTATCAAGCAAGGGCTCTCGATGCTCAGCGACTTTGATACCGAGTGCAAGCGAGGCGGTATGGACCCCCACGTGGCGCTCAGTCTTTTCATCTGGAAGTTCTAAGTATGTATCAGGTAGCACGTAGTATGTATCAAGTACTGGACGGAGATCAAAGAAAAAACTACCGGAAGGTAGTTTTTTGCATACTACATACTACTTGATACGTGATACTTATTTCTTCACTGCGATTTTCTTCACCGAAGCATTGAGGCGGGATTTCTTGCGCGCGGCGGTATTTTTCTTGATGATTTTTTTCTGAGCAGCTTTGTCGAGCGCCTTACTGGCTTTCTTCAGCCACTCCTGTGCCTCGCTGACATTGCTGGCATTGACGGCTTCACGGGTTTTCTTGATGGCGCTTTTCACGACACCAGTTACTATCTTGTTGCGGAGCGTCTTCTTGGCGGTGACACGCATGTACTTTTTAGCGGCTTGTTTGATCGGCATATTCGATATATCAACATTTAAAAATAAAATAAAAAAGGAGAAGAAAGAAAGGGCACAAGCTCATTCTTTTTAGCATACCAGAGGCTTTTTGGCAAGGATGGAGGTAGATGCTAGAATGGGACGGTAAGAAGCGGAACAGCGTGACACGGAAGGAGGGGAAATATTTTTCATTTGAATGTTTGTATTTTACAGTATCTATGATTGCTCTCCTCGAAGGAAAAATTGCCGGTATCAAGGGAAATGCAGTCATACTGATGGTCTCCGGCGTCGGCTATCAGGTGAATGTTTCGACATACACGCTCGGCAAAGTGGCAGGTCAAGAACAAGTCTTATTTCATATCCATACCCACGTGCGCGAGGATATGCTGGCTTTGTACGGTTTTTTGAACGAAGAAGATCTGACGATGTTCGAGCTTCTGATCTCTATTTCCGGTATTGGTCCGAGAGTGGCGCTCTCGATCCTCTCTATCGCCGATGTCAGGACGATCCGCACCGCTATCGTGAATAAGGATCCGAGTATCCTGACGCGGGTTTCCGGTGTCGGCAAGCGGACGGCGGAGCGGGTGATTATCGAACTCCAGAACAAAGTGGATGCGGTGGGGGCGGAAGATCAGGAGAGCGCTCTCTCCGGACAGGATGCCATCGAAGCCTTGACCTCGCTCGGCTATTCGATCGCGCAGGCGCGTGAAGCACTCAAACTGGTGCCGTCAGACATCAAAGACGTCAGTACGCGTGTCCGTCAGGCTCTTCGTAATCTGGGGAAAAAGAAGTAAGAGTCAAGAATGGAAAATCATGAATCAAGAACAGGAATTTCTCCAATCAAAAGAGTGGTTGCGATTTCAGGCGGCAGTCGGGAGAGAAACGATTTCATTTTCTTCGGATGATTTTTTGGCGAATGGCATCATACATAGGCTCCCGATCGTTGGGCGGTATTTGTATGTGCCGAGAGGACCGGTCTGTCATAATTTTCAATTTTCAATTTTCAATTTTCAAAAAAATCTGGAGAAATTGATTAAGAAAGCGCGGGAAAGCAAAGTCGGATGGATACGGATTGAACCGGAAACGGAAGAGCTACTCAAGAGTATACAAGAAACTACGGATAAGAAAGTGGCGAAAGCGCCGCACGATGTTCAGCCGAGAGAGGTATTGCGAGTGGATATTTCACCGAGTGAAGAAGCACTGTTCTCTGCTATGAAACCGAAGACCCGCTATAATATCCGTTTGGCGGAAAAAAGAGGAGTGACCGTGATTGAGACCCGCGAGGGCAGACACATTCAGGCATTTCTTGATCTCATTACGGCGACATCCGGGCGCAAAAGTATTACGTCACATCCGAGAGCGTACTATGAAAAATTCTTTCAAGTACTTCCGAAAGAAATGTGTCGATTGTTCGTAGCGGAATATGAAGGAAATGTCCTCGCGGCCAATATGATGATTTTTTACGGCGGTACGGCGACCTATCTCCACGGCGGATCAAGCGACGCTCATCGTGATATGATGGCGCCGTACCTCCTTCAGTGGGAGCAGATGAAATTTGCCAAACGGGCAGGATGCGCGCTGTATGATTTTGGGGGAGTGAAAACAGCCAACAGTCAACAGCCAGCAGATAACAAGCAATGGAAAACGGAGAACAAGAAATTATTTACCAGCAATAGCTGGAACGGGATCACGAAATTTAAGACTGGTTTTTCACCCAGCACTCAGACCGTTGTTTTTCCGGGGGCGTATGATATTATTCTCAATCCGAGAGTCTACGCTACGTATCGGGCGGCAGAGTATCTCAACAAGAAGATCAGCCAGGTTAAAAAATTTCCCACTCACTAGCACACGAGCGTATGCCTCTCCATTCCCTCCGACGTCTGATTTCCCGATTACTGCCTCAGGTGGTGAAAAACCAGTATCATTTACTGCAGGCTGTCGCAGCATGCATCTCTTTCGGTTTTCCGGGACGAAAATTGGTTGTCATTGGCGTAACGGGAACGAACGGCAAAACAACAACAACGCAATTTATCGCGCGTATTCTGGAGCATACTGGCAAAAAAGTTTCGGTCGCTTCGACTATCAATTTTCAGATCGGAGAAAAAAAATGGAGCAATGCTTCGAAGTTTACGACGCTTTCGGCGTGGCAGCTGCAGAAATTCCTGCGCGAGGCGGTGGCGGAGGGCTGCGAGTATGCGGTCATCGAAACATCGTCACATGCCCTCGATCAGTATCGGGTGTGGGGTGTGCCGTATGCCATAGCGGTGATGACCAATGTCACCCGCGAGCATCTGGATTACCATCAGACGATGGCGGCATACCGGCGCGTCAAGCAGTCGCTCTTTTTGCGCGCGAAACAATCCGTCATCAATATGGATATGGAGGATCCGGGCTATTTTTGTCCGGACAAGAAGAAGCGAGCGTTATTTTACAGCATCAAGGAGCAAAGTGCCCACATATTCGCGGAGAAAATCGAATTGGATTTCAAGGGCACGAGCTTTATCGTCGATACGCTTCACTTTCGTTTGCAGATGCCGGGCCTGTTCAATATTGAGAACGCTTTGGCGGCGCTTGGGGTGGCACGTCTTTTGAATATCGACTTCTCATCAGCGAGGGAAGCATTGGCAGGCGTTACTGGGGTGCCGGGCAGGATGGAGCTCGTACCGAATGCCAGAGACATAGATATTATTATCGACTACGCGGTCACGCCGGACGCTTTTGAAAAGCTGTATGCTTCGATACTTCCGCTTAAGATTCCCGGAACGAAAATCATCCACGTTTTCGGCGCGTGCGGGGATCGTGATCGAGGCAAGCGTCCGCTCTTGGGCGAGATCGCTTCCGGGTACGCTGACATCGTGATTCTGACGAATGAAGATCCCTATTATGAAGATCCGGAACAGATTCTTGACGAGATCGAGCAGGGTGTGACCAAAAAAAATTCCCTGCTTCCGACAGACGGCAAGAAGAGCTTCTTTCGTATTTTTGACCGTCGGGCGGCGATACATCAGGCGCTGGCGCTGGCAGAAATCGGCGATATTGTGCTTGTTACCGGTAAGGGTGCCGAATCCAGTATCGCCATAGGCGACAAACGCATTGTATGGAATGAAAAAGAGATTATTGAGGAAGAACTCGCCAGAATATCGGCATAAAAATTATTCTACAAAAATCTCCCCGCTGATGAACGGGGAGATTTTTTTATGGACTTGATGTTATGAGAAAAGTTTATGAGAAAAGACCGATGAACAGGAGCGTCAAGAAGAGTCCGACAGTAGCGCCCCCGATGATCTCGCTGACCCGATGCCCGACGCGCTCTTTGAGGCGGGGGAATTTGTCTTTCTCGATGCCGAGCTGCTCGACAAGCATATTGAGGTAGCGCCCTTGATCGCCGAGGTACATCCGGATACGCGCCGCGTCGTCGATGACGATGAACGCCAGCACCGCCGAAAGGGCAAACGTGCCGGAGTTGATGCCCTCGTAATATGCCATCGTGACCAAAAGTGAGACGACGAGACTGGTATGCGCGCTCGGCATATGCCCGTGCGTGAAAGCGTACTCTATATTGAAGCCGTGCTTGATGCTGTAGAGCGTGAATTTGATGATTTGGGTAATGATACCGACGGCGATCGGTATGAGAAATACCAGAGAGGCTTGGAGTGATTCCATAGGATAATGAAATAGTATTTAGGAAAGGGGGGAGTGAAAATACTTTCTCTCTGCTCATAAGTATACCACAAAATATTCATTTCCGTATGGTTGCATTTTTTGGGTACTTTGCTAGTATGGGGAGGCAGAGTAAATCATAATAGTATGAAAATTTTATGAATATGACGTATATTCTTTTGATAGTCGCTGGCGTACTGGTACTGTATGTCGTGATGCTGTTCAACAGTCTCGTTAATCTACGCAACCGCGTCAGCGAAGCGTGGAGCGATATCGACGTCCAGCTCAAGCGCCGCTATGACCTGATCCCGAACCTCATCAATACCGTCAAAGGCTACGCCACCCATGAATCCGGAGTGTTCGAGAAAGTGACCGCCGCCCGCGCCAACGCGATGCAGGCCGGCAGCACTGCCGATAAAGCGCAGGCAGAAAATATGCTTTCGGATACCTTAAAGAGCCTGTTTGCGGTGGCTGAAGCCTATCCTGATCTCAAGGCCAATCAGAATTTTCTCGAACTTCAGCGCGAGCTCTCCGATACGGAGAATAAGATTCAGGCGTCCCGCCGTTTCTACAACGGCAACGTGCTCAGTCTCAACAACAAAATCGATATGTTCCCGAGCAACGTCGTCGCGGGCATCTTCAACTTCGCCAAGCGCGAATTCTTCGAAGTGGCTGACGGCGAAAAGGCTCCTGTCAAAGTGGAATTCTAGGAAGTTATGCTAGCTAACTTCGTGAAAGTTTTTAGAAATAAAAAAGTCCAAGGAGTGCTTGGACTTTTGTTTTTTCTTTTCTTCTTTAGTATTTCCGGCGCTTCTGCTCAGAGTGGGCGCAGTTATTCTTATGATGAGATACGCTATGCTATCCATATTAATAAAGACTCCACGGTAAATGTAAAAGAGTACCAGACTTTTCGTTTTATCGGAGAATATCATCAGGGCTGGCGAAATATTCCCAAAAAAGGCATTGATGACCTGAGAGATGTGACTGTTGTTGATACGATGACAGGAAAATCATTTCTTTACTCCGCACAGCGCCTTGTCAAAACTGATCCGGCTAGTTGGGGGAAATACACTACTTTTTTTGAGAATGGCGAGTATATCATCGAATGGTACTATGATGCCGAGGATGTTGTCAGAACGTACGAACTCGGCTACACGCTCCACGGAGCAATCGGTTTTTATGCCGATCACGACGAACTGTACTGGAATCTCTTCACCGATTACGCTGTACCGATAGGGAGAGTCGAGGCGGTAGTCTCTCTTCCGCAGTCGGTAGCCAAGGAGTTACTGCAAGCATCACTCTACGTTACTCCGCAACCGCTCAATCGTCAGAATGCCGTGTGGTCCCTCATTCCGACTGAGAAAGGGCTTGCGTTCAGATTCTTTTTTCTGAGTGTTCCAGCAGGTGCCGATATGACGATCGCCCCGGGCTGGCCCAGAGGTATCGTGGATCGGAGTGCGTACTGGCAATCGTGGTTTTTGATGTATTGGGGGTATATCGGTGCCGGTATAGTGGCTCTGCTCACGGTTATTGCTATCGTTCTTCGGTGGTTTTTAACCGAGCGTTATCATACTGGGCGCGGAGTGATTATTCCGGAATATGCACCGCCGAGAGAGCTACCGCCAGCTATGGCGGACATCTTGGTCCACGAGAAACTTTCCCCACGGGCATGGTCCGCCACCGTGATTGATCTCGCTATCCGCGGCTATCTTAAGATTGAGGAGAAAGAAAGAAAAGGCTTAAGATTTGCACCGATGACGTTTATTGTTTTTGTTCTAGGGGTTTTAGTATTTTTGATAACTCTTGTTACTTTGGTAGAAAAGGTTTCATCTGTACTTTGGATCTTTATTGGGGTTTCCTTTTTTATCTTACCGTCGCTTCCTTTTTTCAAGGATCTGATCGAAAAGTTTTCATCAGAAAAATCATTCAAAGGTCTTTTTTTGAAACAGGATTATGTTTTGACAAAAATGGATGTTGTTAAGGTAAACACAAAAGTACTTCAGGAGTATGAAAAAAAGTTTCTTGATGCAATTTTTGAGGGTTCAACTTTTTTTGATACAGAAGAAGTGAAAAAAAATTCTGCCAAAAAAATGCTGCTTTCCGGTGTTATTAAAAAGTTAGAAAAAGATCTACAACAAGAGGTGGTTAAAGATGTACCAGTCTACGTTGTCGGATTTCGTATGTGGAGAATCTTGAAGACTATTTTAGTGACAGTGGGCATAATGATTTTTTACGGAGCATTCCCATTTCTTTCAGATTTTTCTTTTGTTGATATGGAAATAGCCTTTTGGCTTATAACGGTATATTGTGTTGTTGTGTTCTTACTCTTTTTCTTTTTTAACCCGCGTCTCAATAGGGAAGGGCAAGTTCTGAGGGAAGAATGGCTTGGTTTCAAGCTCTATCTTGAAACGGCCGAACGATATCGGATGCAGAATCTGACTCCGGAAACATTTGAAAAGTATCTTCCCTACGCGATTATTTTCGGCGTCGAGAAAAAATGGGGAAAAGCTTTTGATACTGTCAGAGTACCGGAGCCGGTGTGGTATAGCGGTTCACCGATGACTATGGGTACGTTATCTGGGGCGCCTTCACAAGCTTTTTCTCCTGCAGTTTTCTCTGCTTCTTTCAGTTCCGCTTTTTCTTCATCCTTTTCTAGTTCCGGTGGTGGTGGAGCTTCCGGTGGTGGGGGAGGTGCCGGAGGCGGTGGCGGCGGCGGTGGCGGCGGCGGTGGCGGCGGGGCAAGCTGAAATGCAGGGTTTTTTCTGATGATTGGAGTAGTCTATTATTATACTGCTCGCTCCTTTGTGAATAGGTTTTCTCCTTTTTGTGCTGTACAAAAATCACCAGAAAGTGTAGAATGTAAGCCAATGGAGGAGAGAATATCGTTATTTATAGAAAGACTATGACGCTCTACGATCAATATGACAAGAATATCCGGCTGACGTGGGTGTACATCACGCTGTTTTTGGCGTTTGTCATCGGTGTCGGCTACGTGTTTGCCGGTGCGATGCAGTCGAGTGGGATTTTGTATTTTGCGGTGGCTTTTTCAGTGCTGACCAGTGTTGCCTCGTATTGGTGGAGCGACAAGATAGTGCTTTCGATGAGCGGTGCCAAAGAGCTGACCTTTGAAAGTCATAAAGAAATCTATCGGCTGGTAGAAAATCTCGCTATTACTGCCGGACTGCCGATACCCAAGATCTATTTCATCGAGGACACCGCGCTCAACGCCTTTGCCACGGGACGCGATCCTGAGCACGGCGTCATCTGTCTCACCACCGGCATTATGGATCGTCTCGACAAGATGGAATTGGAAGGCGTTATCGCGCACGAGCTTTCCCATATCGGCAATCGCGACACGCTCCTCTCGACGGTCGTGGTGATTCTCGTCGGATTCGTGGCGCTTTTGGCGGACTGGTTCCGGCACTGGGCGTGGTTCGGTGGCAATCGCGACAGTGAAAACCGCGGACAGCTACAAGTGATTCTGATGGTAGCGGCGATCATTCTTTCCATTCTGGCTCCGCTGGCGGCGCTCCTGATTCAGCTGGCTATTTCGCGCAAGCGGGAGTTTCTGGCGGACGCATCCGGCGCCCTCCTCACGCGCTACCCGGACGGGCTCGCGAGCGCGCTTCAGAAAATTTCTGGTGATACCGAACCGCTCGAAGCCGCCAATCGCGCTACCGCACACCTCTACATCGCCAATCCTTTCAAGGGGAAGAAAATCGTGAAGCTCTTTATGACACATCCGCCTATTGAAGAGCGCATCGCCGCGCTCCGAGGAATGAATATAAAGTAAAATTTTCAATTTCTAATTTTCAATTTTCAAACAATGAATCAATTTCTTCATTCCAAGATGAAACTATTGGGAATTATTTAGAAATTGAAAATTGAAAATTTCCCTCCTATGTCCTCTCCCTATCAGGATTTTGTCAAAAAGGCCAAGGAGCGTTTTCTAGAAAAACAGCAAAGAAAAGCATCTGGTACCGGAGCGTATCAATTCACCCTCCACTCCCAGTACAAGATGCAACAGTACGGACTGAGCGAACAGCGGGTACGAAATGTCATCCGCAATCCCAAGCGGAGGGAGGTAGGCATCGTTCCACGGACGGTTGCCGTGATGCAACCGGTATCACCGAAGAAAGTCAGCGGTGAAAAAGGAAAGCCGATGAAGGAAGTGTGGAAACAGGAAATCTGGGTGATGTTCGTTAGACAGGGGTCAGGGTCAAGGGTGCAGGGTTCAGATAAAAGAAGCCTAAGCCCTAATTCCTCAACCCTTACCCCTCTTAAAATCATCAGTGCCTGGCGCTATCCGGGGATGAGTCCCAAGCGTGATCCGATTCCGCCGGAGATTTTGCGGGAATTGGAAGAGGGGAGTATACTGGAAGCGGAAAATGATAACTTTTTGTAG
>JAHFOM010000034.1 GCA_023261685.1 Candidatus Moraniibacteriota bacterium
GGAAATTTCCTTATCACGCTCTGTGTGATAAGGTCTGCCGTCTCTTCCCCAACGTAGCGGATGCCGAGCGCAAAAAGAAACTTCTGAAGCGGCACCTTTTTGGCAGCAGTGATGGCACGGAAAAGCTTATCCGCTGACTTTTCCGCAAAACGCTCAAGCGGAGTCAGGTCACCCGGTGTCAATGAAAAAATATCGGCGCTGTTTTTCACCAAACCCTCATTCATCAGCGATTCGACGATCTTTTCTCCCAAACCGACGATATTGAATCCTTTTTTGGAAACGAAATGAATGACTTTTTCTCGCTCGACGGCGAAGCACTGCGGATTGACGCAGTATATCGCCACGCTTTTCTCTTCCTGTGTATTGTTTGTTGTTATCTGTTTACTGACCCGACTCCCGCACATCGGACACTCTTTCGGCTCGACTACTTTTTTCTCTTTCCCGGTCCGCAGATTCTCCATCACTGAAATAATTTCCGGAATGATATCCCCTGCCTTGCGGATGATGACCGTATCTCCGATCCGCACATCGAGACGCTTGATCTCGTCGAAATTATGCAGTGTCGCCCGACTGACCACTGACCCGGCTATCCGCACGGGGCGGAGGTGCGCTACCGGCGTCAAGGCGCCCGTCCGTCCGATCTGCACTAAGACATCTTCCACCACTGTCGTCGCCTCTTCCGCGGGGAATTTATACGCCACTCCGAAACGCGGTGACTTGCCCGTGTAGCCAAGCGCGTCTTGGAGCGCTTTCTGATTGACCTTAATGACGATACCATCGAGCATATACGGCAGGGTGTGACGTTTCTCCGCCCACTCTCTGTAATAGGCTTCGATGTCTTCCACCGTCTTGCACAGACGAAAATGCTCATTCACCTGAAATCCCAGTTTCTGAAGCAGCTCCAATTCCTCCACCTGCGTTTCCGGAAAGGTACTCGACCCTATTCTATCGATATCATAGATAAAAGAATCCAGCTTGCGTCGCGCGGTCACCCGCGAATCCAACTGACGGATGGAACCGGCGGCAGCGTTGCGCGGATTGGCGAACAGCGTTTCGCCCGCTCTCTTCCGCTCGGCGTTGATGCGATCTAGTTCCTCCTGTGAAAGCCACGCCTCCCCCACGACGATGATGTCTGCGGGAGTGTTCAATTTGAGCGGAACGCTGGCAATCGTGCGCAGGTTTTCCGTGACTTCTTCACCGATTTCTCCGTCGCCCCGCGTCGCACCCTGAACCAAGACTCCTTTCTCGTAGGTTAAGATGATTTTCAGCCCGTCAATTTTCAACTCACAAACGTACTCAACAACCGGATGAGTGATGAGTGATGAATGATGAGTGATGCTTTTTGCCAACAATCTCTTTAATTTCACATCCCACGCCTTCAATGCCTCGAAATCAAACACGTCATCAAAAGACCACTGGCGCGTCATATGTGGTACCTTGCGAAAAGCTTTGAGCGGCGCCCCGCCAACGCGCAGTGTCGGACTCGTAGGACTCGCAAACGCTGGAAACTGCTGCTCCAGATCCGAGAGCTCCCGCACCAGTGAATCATACGCCTCATCGGAAATCGTCGGCGTATCCAATGTATGATATAAAACACGGTGTTTCTCAACTTCCCGCGTGAGTTTTTCAATGCGTTTTTTAGCCTCTACAGGCGAAAGGTTTGTATCCATATACACTAAGTATATCATCAAATATTAAAAGAAAAAAAGCATAAAAAAATCCCCTGCTATCTTGCGACAGCAGGGGGAAAATGAAAGTCTCGTTATGCTTGAGACTTACGCCGGAAACGACCGAGAGCAAGAAGTCCCGCTCCCAAGAGAGTCAGTGTAGCTGGCTCCGGAACTGATCCGGAAACCGGCGCAACTTGGACATCCACGGTTCTACTCTGACAGAAACCATTTTGATTTGCTGCATCATAGACACAGTATCCTCCTGTGATTGACAACTCCTCATCATAGATATAGGCGGTGGTATCCGCCATTTGTGCGATATCTTGCGGCCAGTAGGCATTGCCCACGCCGACATAGACGAGTTCATCGATGAGCACCGACCCGCTACCAGCACCGGTGATGATAGTGTCACCGATGCCGCCCTTGACACGATCAGCGCCCCAATTGATACCGTAACTCGTGGTACCGTTGAAGTCATATCCGACGAAGTTGCCAGACCAATTCAAGAGCGTGTCCGAGCTATTGATGTAAAAAGTCAGCGTGTTCAACCGGAACTGAGAATCAAGCTGACCGTTCCCGTACGCATGCAAACCGAAATGAATGCGGTTGCCATATTCGCCAGCAAAGGGAAGAGGCGGGTTAGCAACACCGCGCCACGAGTTGAAACTCGTGACCATCACGTCTCCCGGCGCGAAAGTCCCATTGAGGACTTCGTAAGCCGTCGGAGAAAGATTACGGTTACCGGTGGTACCGAGTCCGTTATTCAGTGAGTTGAGCGCGTTGGCCGCGTAAGCGTTCCAACTCGGCGAACCAAAAACGTTGGGCGCCGACGAGGCAAAGATATCAAGCGTGATATTTGACGCCTGAGCGGGCAGGGTGATCAGTGCAATACCTAAACCAGCCCATATACAGAGTTTACGCATCTGGTGCTCCTTTTTAAGTAACTTCAGAACCCGCCCTTTGTCCCCGATGGACATCGGTAAAAATCCTGATTTTTGATGCATTTATATGGTAGCACAAGTCACGAAAAAAAGCAAGCCCTACGCACCTAGGTTCAACAAGTAAGCGCAACACTGTAAGATTCAGTGTATGGCACAAAAGTAATCAGATTTTCAAAAACTCACTCCATAATCGCGTAAAGAAACTGACGTCTGTATGCGTGCCACCTGAGTGCCACTTTCTTGTATTTGAAGAGCAATGGTTACCTTGCCAGCGGTAGCCCCAGCCACTGATGGCGTTACGCGAAAATTGCCCGTCAGCAAAGCGCCGGACGCCGATCCTACCTTGACGAGAGACTTCGCCGTACCAAGACTGCCCCCACCACAATCAACTGCAGGAGTGGACGGAGTTGCAATCGGTTTTTTGGTTACTTTTAATTCTTTAGAAAGAGAGTTAATTTCATATTCAAGACAAGAACTCTGGGAGTAATCATAAAACCTGATTGTCTGGACGGTATCGTTAGAAGCAGGGGCAACTATCGTGCTCGTGCGCAACTCCTTGGCTATCAGGTTCATCGCAAACTGCACATCCTCCAGATTCTTCTGGGCTATTTTGGTATTTTTGTAACTGGAAAAACCGTTGGTAAAGGTATTGGTGACCGCGGTCATAACAATCAGAAACACAAACACGGAGACAATCACCTCGATCAGCGTGAATCCCTTGCTAGATTTATGAAGAGAAGAGTGCATAGAATAATTTATTTCCAACTGGTCAAAGTCACTTCCGTATAGACGCATTTCTTTGCTATTACACAATCCACAGTGATACCAGTAGTACCCACGTCTGATAATGCAAACATATCAGGATCTGTTACATTCCCCCAGTAGACAAAACTTCTTATTGTGGCAGTTTTGTCGCTATTAGAGTAATCCCTGTATATATACCGGGAGAATCGTTCAGTACTCGATCCGGTATGCTCGTAAAATCCAGAAACATTATAGTGCAGAGTATAGCGAGAAGTTGATCCGAGTGATCCCCGACAGTCCATATCCGTCGGAGGAGGCGGAGGAGGTGGCAAGGGATCATTATACTCTATACGACAGTGTTTGTGTCCGGCGTTAAAACCCGTAAATCCGTCACGACCCTTTGCAAAGTCATTATCCCTCACGTTGCGGACCAACTCTACTCCTTCTTGGGAGAGCTGGGTCGCGATGATGGCATCGCGGGTTTCAAAGGAATTGTGCAAACTCGTCGACATCAGAGCGCTGGTAGCAAGCAGTCCGGACGTTAAGACAAACGCCGCCAACAAGACCTCCCCGATGGAAAATCCCTTGAGTATGGGCGTCTTTTGCTGGTATTTTTTTTGTAGAGTAAAACGCATAGCCGAAAAAATGTAGACTTTTTAAGGGCAAGTTCCGCTCGCGTGATCCGTAATACGACCCTCGGCAGAGATACAGACAGTATAAGATAGCGAGGACTTGCTAAAATTCACGTTCGTGAAACCCGTGACAACCGCGTGAGGCAAACGGAAATCAACTGGGCCTCCGCTACTTACAGTAACTCCATTTTTGAAAGGAAATGTCACAATGGAATATGTGGAAGGGCTGTTACAATCAGCACTACTTGAACTTTTGTAAATATATATCAAACTATAGTCGCTACCAGTCCAACTCACCCTGAAAGAGCATGGTACCGCACCAGCTGGTATTCCGCTGGCTGTTATCGTTTTCCCCGTCAGAGCATAGTTCTGCGCCTCGCGGACGACGGAAGCAAATTCCCGAGCGTTCGTCTCTAATTCTCTCACAGTCCGTCCATTGCCGAGCGACGAGATAATTATTCCTGCCATAATACTGATGATAGCCATCACCACCATCACCTCGATCAAGGTAAACCCAGCACTATTTTTACCGGAAGCGTTCTTAAGCTGAGAGACTGCCGCAGCGCAACTTCGTCCAACAACAGATGGATCCCTATTACAAAAATAGTGCTGGGTAAAAGCCCGCACACTTGGAGGTTCGACCTCCAAGTACTCCTGCCTCTCATTTTTTTGAATTTCTGCAGACATCGCTGTTTCTGTTGGTATTTGCAATGTTGGTATTGTCTTCAAACCCTCTTCCTTTGTCATCCAGTACTTGATACGGGATCCAGAAATAATCTCCGAGAGATACATTCATACTAGTACACAACTCCTCTATTCTAGCAGAAAACTACCAAATATAAAATCGAAAAAAGAGCGGGAATGCTTCCGAGAGAAACAGTGTCGCGAGCGTACCGATGACCAGAAACGGAGCGAAGGGTATCTGGCTTTTCAATGCTTTCTTCTTGCGGGCAATGGCGAGCAGTCCGACAGTCGCACCCAGCCCAAATGACAGCGTGAGCATCGGCAAAGCCAAATGCAGTCCGACGACCGCCCCGACGACCGCCCCGAGCCAGACATCCCCCCAGCCCATCCACGTCTCGCGAGACATCCAGACGAGCAAGAAGAAAAATCCCCCCACAGCCGCGCCACCGAGCAACCCAAACCACAAACGCGAAGCAAAAAACGGCTCCGGAACGAGCCACCAGAAAGCCCCCAAGAAAATAGCGGTGATGACCCCGCTCGCGACGAGCACGGTGAGCGGTATCTCCATATAGCGGAGATCATACGCCGCGATGACCATCAGCATACTGACGATACCGAGAAGCCAGAGCACTTCCAGCCATTCAAGCGCGCTGCCGGAGATCAGAAATAAAGCACCAACCACAGCGAACAACACTCCGGTCAAGAGCTCTACCAGCGGATACTGCCAAGAAATCTTGGTCTCACAGTCGCGACAGGTACCGCGGAGCAACACAAAGCTGATGAGCGGAATATTGTCATACCAGCGGATCTGATGCTGGCAATGCCGACAGAGCGATCGTCCCAAGAGCGTCTCCGCGTCGCGCAACCGGTACACCAAGACGTTGAGAAAACTCCCGATAATCAGTCCGAGGATAAAAAAAGAAAAAACGAGGGTATTCATACTCCTAAGTAGCAATTTATTTTTGTTGGAAAAAAGATAGCTATTTTGTCTGCAGAAAACGATCTATCGCCACCATATACTCACCGAATTGCGCGATACCCTTTTGCAAGTCGGAAACGAATTTCTCGGAACTGATACCTTCATACTCGTGTACCAATTTGTTTCGCAAACCGACGATAGGCGTCATCCGATCAACGAGATCCTTTGGCAAAACATCAGCCCGAGCGAGAATAAAAAACGTTTCTTGCAGAGTCTGTGGTGAGGCCAACTGCTCGGAAGCAATAACGTGCGTATTGATATCGAGCATTGTGTCAACCATCAGCTGAAAATTGCGCTCCACCGCACGAAGCAGAATAGTATCAGACACGACATCCAGAGCACTCTTTTTGAGTGCTGGGTCAATTTCCCGAATGTATCCTTCGATACTATTAATTTTTCTCCGCACCAGATCCTTATTCAACATATTGTTTTTGATATTTTTTGAGGGTCTGCTGATATAATATTTGGTCCAGGTCGAAAAGGCGCTGTTCATCCAAGTATGTTTGCACCGCATAGGTATAGAAGCGCTCATAGCTATCCCCTACTGCAAAAACCACCTGATGATTCTTGATGACTTCACGCAAGAGGAATGGCCCAGCCGCTGAGAGGTTGATCGCTTCGACATTCCCAAAACCAACCGCTTGGACCAGATCATTCTGAAGGTTAGCCTGTTCGGCATAGTCAAGTGTCCGCTCAGAGACATAACCGAAGTCATAGTCACTCAGAGCATGCGTTGCTCCACTCGCCTGTGAACCAAACAAAAGCAACAGCTTCAAATTATACTGTTCGGTCAGTAACCTTATTTTTTCCTGATTCAAGATATGCTTCATAGATACACCATTACTTCTTTTTTACATTCTAGCACAAAAACAGCCTCCAATCAAGAAAAATTCCCTAGAAACATTTCGTGAAGCAACGTCAAAAATTTAGAAGTTCGACTTCCAAAAATGGGCAGAGCGATGGTTTGGATACTGTTTGGGAGTTCAACTTCCAAATAAGTCTCCCAAATAGAAAGTGGAAACAAAAAGGCTACCCTTCCAGATGGAGCATTTTTTCTGCAAGCAGAGGAATTTCCTTTTGAAAAAAGAGTTTCACTATTTTCCAGTCGATAGAAAAAAGTGTATGCGGCATCGGATCATTCTCGGCATCCGTAAAATATACCAGACTTTTCAAAAAATGCGGCAGACTGTGATGCTGCTCCGGATAACAGAGGACGGCAGACCGGAGCGCCTCTTCAAGCGTGAGACGATGCTGTGCGAGCCAGTAGAGATCGACAAAGTCGCGTTTCTTACCCCGCTGACTCACGGCAACAATTTTCATCGCCGCTATATCTTCCGGTGAAAGGATAGTGACTGATCCACAGCGGAGTCCGCTCGCGCTCGGACGAAAAAACGGGTATGCAATAAAACTCACCTTTGCCCCCTCGAAAAGACCATAGAGTGTCCCTTGCTCGATCAGCGTCGTCGTCCAGTCGCCCGAGGCCAATAACAATCTCTCTATTTCTTCCACTGAAAAATCTTGCTCTTCGGTAAAAAAATCAAGATCCACGGATACCCGATGCCCCACCTGAAGAGCAAGCGCTGTCCCTCCAGCCAGATACCACTGAGACTCCCGAAGCCACGAGAACTCCATGCATTTAACGAACGCCTTTTTTGTGGCGTTCGGCATAACATCCAGATGCAATTTTTCCAATGTCACTTCCCGCATATTCATTGTAAAACCAATGTCCAAAGCGCTTTTGATTTTTCATGCAGCGCGCTTCGTGAATGATCCAGTACCTGCTTGATGGTGGCTTTCGGATAGCGTGAAAACAACCAGCGAATGTCTTCATCATCCCCAAAATCAAGCACACGCTCGATGATATACGAAGTATGCTCGTCAGGATTGAGAGTTTCAACATTGATATCCCAAAAAAGCGCTTGTTTCTCTAGGGTATTCATTCCTCCATTATAGCATAAAAAATATCTTTTTTCAAGTCAAAAAATTTGGAAGAAAGGCTTCCAAAAAGTGGCTGGCGGGTTGTTTGGATGCTCCTCTTGTACTGAGGAATTCAACTCCTCAGTACAAGAGGGGTGGGAGGTTACTTGGAGGTTCGACCTCCAAGTACAGAGGCTGAACCGCTGTTGGGTAAGTGTGTTACAACAGGGGACAAAAAAGCAGCCTGCCTATCAGCGGACTGCTCTTTGTTGAGAAAAGATACCTGACCTGCTCTGTAGAAAACATCTACAGACGCACTACCAGCACATTGTAGGTAAAGAGCCGGAGCATCATCTCTCGCATCTGCGACCAGTAGGTTCTCGCACGGAGAAATGACCCGAGCCTTCGTTTGATGACACTGTTCACTGTCTCGATATTCCAGCGTTGGCCGTAGAGCTCTTTGTTGAATCGGGTCGCCATGATGCGCCGATACTTCCCTGTCGGGAGATGCTTCGTCGGTCGTCCGATCCGGTTCGGAATGATGCTTTCAATACCATGTTCATCCCTAGCGAATTGATGGGCATGTTCTGCGTCATAGCCGGCATCAGCGAGGATGATACGCAGTTTCTTTCGTTTGAGAGTTTCATGGAGAGCCACTCTCCAGTGCAGGATATCAGGACTTGGTCCCCAGGAAGGAATGCCTGCCAGCACGAGATAGGAATCACGATCGATGATGATACCCACTTTAGGGAATCGAGAGTAGGTCGTTTCCTGTACGCTTCCACCTCCCTTGGCCTTTCTCCGGACGAAGTAGGAACTCACATGATGTGATTCGAAGCCAGTCGAATCGATAGCAGAGAGTCGAATAGTTTTCCGCATCAGCTTCATACCAGTCGCTTTCTCGAGAATATCGTTCATGAGGCGGTCGAGCGGACCTTTCCCAGTCAGGCGATGCGCGGCTTTTTGAAGAGTGGTGTAGTGCGGGACATGCTTCAATTCCAGTACCTTTCGGAGATCGGAAGTATCCATGAGTATTGCCTCAATACCGCGATAATCCGTTTTGAAGAATTCTTTCAAGACGAGGCAAGTAAAGAGCTGAGCCTGGGTGAATTTCTTCGGGCTTTTTTTGTGATGATACGCGGGAAGTGTTTGTTTGGCGGTTTCGTAGGCGACGCTGGCAACTGCTTTAGGAGATTTTGAAGTGCGGGTAGGCATAGGTGTATTTTTCTTTCAGTATACCACGGGATCGCTATGTTTTCTACAGAGCATACCTGACCCCTTTTCACTTTCAATTACAATAGGAAGTCAAAAAATATCAA
>JAHFOM010000035.1 GCA_023261685.1 Candidatus Moraniibacteriota bacterium
GACGTCATCACCGTGATGGTGAGCTATATCCCGACACCGTCCAAAATCGGCGAGATGAAGACCAAACCGACCCAGCACGCGGTGCGCACGCTCAACGGCACGGGCATTCAGCCGGATATCATCGTGGCGCGGGCCGATCGGTCGCTGGACGACAAACGCAAGGAGAAAATCGCCATTTTCTGCAGTGTCCGCAAGGAGGACGTCATCAGCGCGCCTGATGTAGACAGTATTTACGAAGTACCGCTGAATTTCGAGAAGGATCATCTGAGTGATATTCTCTTGAAGAAACTCGGACTCAAAGGACAGCCCCAGAATGGCGGTTTGGATGAGTGGGAAAAGTCGATGAAGCGTCTCAAAAGCGCCACCGAGGAAGTACGCATCGGTATCGTGGGGAAATATTTCAAGACAGGAGACTTTATTTTGAGTGACGCCTACATTAGTGTTATTGAAGCGCTCAAGCATGCTTCGGGGGCTGTCCATATTCGGCCAGTGTTGGAATGGATAGATAGTACGGACTTCGAAGAAGATCCAAAAAAATTGGCGGAACTGAAACAGTATGACGGTATCATCATCCCCGGCGGTTTCGGGAGCCGTGGCGTCGAAGGGAAGATCGCCGTGATTCGTTTCTGTCGTGAAAATAAAATTCCATACTTCGGTTTGTGTTATGGAATGCAATTGATGGTGGTCGAATACGCTCGGAATGTTCTCGGGCTGGTCGGCGCGCATACGACGGAAATCAACCTCAAAACGGCGTCTCCGGTGGTGGATATTATGCCGGATCAGAAAGAGAATCTGCGCAAGAAAGATTACGGTGCGACGATGCGCCTCGGACAGTACGAAGCGAAGATCCTGCCAAACACTCTGGCGTATGCGGCTTATGGAAAAAAGAGCGTTTTGGAACGTCATCGCCATCGCTATGAAGTCAACCCGGAATATGTTGAGGCTATAAAGAAGGCTGGTCTAGTTTTTTCGGCCGTTTCCCCAAATGGAGTGTTGATGGAAATCGCCGAATTGCCGAAAGCGAAGCATCCCTTCTTCCTCGCGACGCAGTTCCATCCGGAATTCCAATCCTCCCTGCTTCATCCTCATCCTTTGTTTGTCGCTTTTTTGAACGCGTGTAAGAGTGGGAAAAAATAATCGTATGTCTTCATTCGAAAAAATACCAAACAATCAAACAGAGGTTAAAAGACTTTTTGATGAAGATCAGCGAGATCGTGAGGAGCATCTTGATAAATCAAATCCGACGCTATTTGCCGAAAGAGAAAGAGCACGTTATCAAAAAGCACAAGAAATATTTGGTCGGTATGAGCAGAATCCGCAATCTCTGTCCGTCCAGGATGTGCTCCATCTGGCATTTTTATTCCAGCATGGCCAGACGTCAGAAGACTATAATAGAGCGTATGTACTGGCTCTTGCAGCAGAGAAAGGCGGAGTTGAAGACGCAAAGTGGCTCTCAGCTGCTACGGAAGATCGGTATCTTGTTTCTCTTGGAAAACCACAAAAATGGGGTACTCAATTTATTCAAACCGAGAAGGGGTGGCGATATGCTGCTCCCTTAGAGGAAGATACTCTTTCGGGGATTACTGATGAGATAAGGCAAAGCAAGAATGTTCCTGCTAGAGATAGTCAGCTTCAAAAGATTGCGGAGATATATCCTGAGCCCTTGAGTGGCTTGGATGATGAAAAATAAAACACCTTCGACAGAACATGCATGGTATTTTTTTGAGAAGAAAAAGAGGTTTTATTAAAGCTAAAGCCTGCCCGATCCCAAGCAACCTTCCCGGGAGTCAGTCATTCATCCAGCGATGAACTCCTTTATGAAATTTTTTCGATCCGTCCCACTCTGGTGTGACGGCACCATGCTCGAAAAAACTTCAACTCTCCCAGAAAGGTTCTTGCGACGAGAGGCTTCCCTCTACACAGCGTCTGCAGAAGGGGAAAACCAGCCCTCCATCCAAGTTTCCGAGAAATTGAAGTTTTTTTATAAGCACGCCTGCCCGCCTTGGGAGGGGTTCCTGATGCTTATCAGGATTAAAAAAAATTCATCAGCACACTCTCCGCTGGGAGAGTGTGTGGGTCCCGGAGGCTTGGGATGTGAGGGATGGTTTTCTTAAAAACAATACATAAAAAACACCCTGTACGGAGTATCCAAGGTGTTTTTTAGAAGAAAAGAGGTGTTATTTCTCTTCAATTGTTCGGGGGATGACGTTGACGAACATCCGATTGGCAAGTTTTCCGGTGAAATCCCGCATCTTGCGTGCTTGAAATTCTACCGTGCCGGCTACCAGAGCGAAGAGCGTATCATCTTCGCCACGCTTCACATTCTTGCCCGGGTGGTATTTGGTGCCGCGCTGGCGGATAATGATGTTGCTCACTTCCACTGTCTGACCGCCGTATATTTTCACACCGAGACGCTTGGAAATAGAATCACGGCCTAAGGCGGTTGACCCGCCTGCTTTTCGTGTTGCCATAGGAGTTATGTATTGAAAGACTTACCGGTTACCGCTGTTTGCTGTATACTGGATGAGTATAGCACATTCTATGATCCTGTCAACGTCTATCACTGCCTTTTTGTATCGCTCCAAAGAATGGATCACAGGGAATCGTCAGAAGCTTTTCTTGTCGGGTGGGTTTCTGATTGTTGCATTGTTGGCTTTCGAGAGTGGACTGCTTCGGGGTGCATTGACCCAGTCGGCGCCTCTCGTCGTCTCGTTGCCGGCTGTTGTAGAACCTCTGCCTGTCAGTGGGGCGGTAATGGAGAACAAACAAGTGAAAGGCACCGAGCAGCGTGTCGCTGAAACCGCCAAACAGTCACAGCCGTCAGGGGAGTGTTCGTATGTCGGGAGCCGCAATTCGAACAAATACCACCTTGTGACTTGCGCGGTGGCGAAAAGGATCAAGCCGGAAAATCGCGTGTGTTTCACGTCGAAGGAGGAGGCGGAAAAACGCGGCTACGTGCCAAGTTGTATGAAGTAAGTCACTGAAGAGTTCAACTCCTCAGTGACAGGAAATCAGGAGCTATTCATAAAAAAATATAAAAAACATGCATCAAGAAAATTTTAATAAGAACAAGGTGCGCCTGGTGAGTTTCCTTTCATTTTTTCTCGGTTTTCTCGACGCCTTTCTCATCTATATTCTCTCGGCATATTTCGCTGCTGTGACCGGCAGTGACAATGTCGGCGCGTTTTACCTGATTGCTTATAGCGGCGTTCTCCTGTCGCTGTTTTATCTGCAACCGCTGATCCGGACCATCGGCAAGGCGCGGGCGCTGTATCTCGGTCTCGGTATCACGATTCTGGCAAGCGCCCTCCTGATGCGGCTGGAAGCGACGTGGATGTCTGTCGGTATCGCGCTCATTTTCATCGTGGCGACCAATCTGATCTGGGTGACGCTCGACATCCTGCTTGAGAGTTTTTCTGAAGACCGGCGATCAGGGAGAATCCGCGGTTTTTACCTGACGATTATGAATGCCGGCCTGCTCACGGCACCATTCCTCTCGACGCTGACACTGGAACGCTATCAGTATGCGGGGGTGTTTTTCGTGCTGATTCTTGGGTATATGCTGGTGTTTCTCATTGCGCTTCTCGGATTGCGCGGTGATAATATGGTGTTTCAGGAGAAATTGCGCTTGCGCCAGACGATTGCCAAGATGCTGGTGAAAAAAAACCTCTTTCGCATTTACTTCATATCGTTCGCCATGGAGTTTTTCTACGCGATGATGATCGTCTATACGCCGCTGTATTTGCGTTCGCTTGATTTTTCGTGGCACGAAATCGGTATTATTTTCACGCTTATGCTCCTGCCGTTCGTGTTTCTTCAGTACCCGCTTGGCATTCTCGCGGACAAGCACTTCGGTGAAAAGGAGCTCTTGATCGGGAGCATCATCATCGTGATCCTTTCAACTGCCATACTTGGTTTTCTTGGAGCGCAGAGTTTTTTCGTCTGGGGGGTAGCGCTCTTGGTGACGCGCATCGGTATCGCTGGTATCGAAGTCTTGCGCGACTCGTATTTCTACAAGCAGATTGATGGCAATCATCTGGATATGATTGCTTTTTTCCGTACTGCCCGCCCGGCAGCCAATATCCTCGGTGCTTTGCTCTCCTCCGTCCTCCTCCTCTTTTTTCCGCTCAAAAGTGTCTTTTTCTTGATAGCGCTGGTACTCCTCTTTTCCCTCTTCACCGCGTTTGCGCTCGAAGACACGAAGAGCGAGCGCGAGGCTTGAAACTGAGAGCTTTCAAAGGCGGTTTTGTTTGATACATCAGCCGAAAAATGCTATTCTAGAGAGGAAAGAGATTTTGTCCCTCCGTTTTTTTATGGCCTACCATATTCAATTAGAGCAATTCGAGGGGCCGATGGATCTTTTGTTGTCGCTGATCGAGAAAGAGAAGCTCGATATCACGCAGGTGAGTCTGGCGAAAGTCGCCGATCAGTACCTCGAATATCTGCGGAATGAAGAATCTATTTCACTGGAGAATCTCTCTTCATTTCTTACTATTGCGGCGCGGTTGATACTCATCAAATCACGCGCGCTTCTGCCGGTGCTCGACTTCAGCGATGAGGAAGAGGAATCGATGGATGATCTGGAAATCCGGCTCAAGGAATACAAGCGTTTCCGCGAGATAGCCGGGATACTAGGAGGCCTTTTTGCCAAACGACAGGATGCTCGGAGTCGGGAAAGCTTTCTCGGAGCGCAGGTGGTATTTTATCCGCCACCAGGATTGACGGCTGTTGAACTCAGGATGCATTTTTCCAATGTGCTCGGAGGTATACCGATTTTTGAGGTTCTGCCGGAAAAGGAGATAGCAGCCGTCGTCACACTGGAAGAGATGATATTTTCTCTCCAGAATATGCTGGCTGATCGGGTACAGACGTCTTTTGTCGAGCTGACAGAGGGAGTGGCCGATCGGACCACGGTAATCGTCTCGTTTCTCGCGGTATTGGAGATGGTGAAACAGCGAATCGTTTTTGTCGAGCAGAAGCGTTTCTTCAGTGATATTTTTATTAAACGAGTGTAGCTATGACGAGCGAATACAAGGTAGCAGTTGTGGAATCCTTGCTCTTCGTCAGCGGCGAGCCTATTGCTCTTGGTCGCTTGGCGAAAATATTGAACATCAGTGAGGATGAGATTTTGGCATTGGTTGAAATACTGGCAGAGAAATATTCGGCTGATGCGCAGTGTGGGCTCCAGCTTATTATCAAGGACGGCCAGGTGGAGTTGGCTACCAAGCCGGAGAACGCGTCTTTTGTTGAAGCGTTGACCAAAAGCGCGCTTCAGGAAAATTTGAGTAAGACTGCTCTGGAAGTTTTGTCTATTATCGCGTATCGTGCGCCGATCACGCGGGCTGAAATAGAATCGATTCGCGGCGTGAACTGCAGTTTCACGCTTCGCAATCTCCTCTTGCGCGATCTGATCGAACGGGAGGGTAATCCCACGGATGCTCGCGGGTATGTGTACTTGCCGACATTTCGCTTCCTGGAGTCGCTTGGGCTGCAACGTATAAGTGAATTACCCGACTATGTCACGCTTTCTCAAGATGAGCGTCTGAAAATACTTTTGACAGAAGATTCTTCAGAAAAAGTGAATGAGCATTCCTCACCCCTAAACCTTCTACCCTAAACCCTGCCCCTGCTATGCGCAAGCTGATTCTTTTCACTCTCATCATCGTCGGAATCTTCGTCTTCACTGCGGGAAGAGGAGATGGTTTTTTGGCACGGGGTGAAAATATCCGCACTTTTTTTACAGGAGAAAAAGGTCGGTTTGCGGAAGTGCTCGGCGCAACAGATCAGGAAACAATAGTGCCGTTCGTATCTGAGGACCGTGCTTTGACGGCAGGCTTTCGTCCGGAGTTGAAACCGTATGCGCCGGGTCTCTCTATCGTTACGGCGCACGCGTCCATTATTTTGGATGCGGATTCTGGCAGAGTGCTGTATGAGAATTCCGCTGATGAGCGTCGGCAGATCGCTTCGCTGACCAAGTTGTTTACGGCGACGCTGGTCATTGAAAGAGTGAAGAATCTCGATGAGTGGGTGACCATCGATGAAGAAGCCGTGTATGCTGAAGGCACACGGGTCGGCTGTCCGCGATCGGGTTTTTGCAACGGAGTACGCTTGAGCATAGGAGAGCAAGTGAGTGTGCGCGATCTTTTGAAGGCCGCTCTTATGAATAGCGCCAATGATGCCGCTATCGCGCTTGGCAAGCATATCGGCGGGACACAGGAAGGTTTTGCCAGGATTATGAATGCCCGTGCCAAAGAGCTTGGTCTTCAGAATACGCATTTTTGCACGCCTTCCGGACTGGAGCCCGACGGGAGGGAGAAGGAGTGCTATTCTTCCGCGCGCGATGTGGCGCTGATTACGGCGCATGCCCTTAAGTATGATATCCTTTGGGATACGATGCGTATGGAAAAAACATTTATTACTTCGCGTGACGGGCAACGGAGTCACGAGATTTTCAATACCGATGAATTGCTCGGGCAGTTTCCTCACTTGATTGGAACGAAAACTGGTTTTACCCCGCTTGCCGGCTATTCGCTTCTGGCAGTGGCTGCCGATCAGAGTCAGAATCACAAGGTAGTTGCTGTCCTTCTTGATGACCCGTATCGCTGGCAGAATATCCGTTCGATGTTCGATTGGAGTTTTCAGGCAGTTGATTGGAGATAACACGCTACGAAGTACAAATATAAGTATAAATATACGAATGAAGTACAGAAGTCAACAAAGCAGGATTTGTATATTTGTAAAAAGATTCGTAATTTGTAGGAGAAATAATTTTGAATAATATATGGAAACACAGATTGCTCAGATACAGAGTATCCCTCTCGTTATCAACGCTCTCAAGGTACTCGTCACGGGGTTGCTCGGATTTCTCTTGGCGTTTTTTCTGACACCGCTGTGGACGCATATCCTGTACAAATATAAGATCGGTATCAGAATCAAAGAACATTCCGTTAATGGTGAAAAGCTCTCCGTGGTGAGTACCTTGCATGCGTCCAAGGCGGGTACACCGACGATGGGCGGAGTCATCGTCTGGGTCGCCGTATTGCTACTCGCCCTGCTTTCGCACTACGTCTTTCCCTACATCGCGGAGTGGACAGATACGAATTTTATCGCGCGATTAGATTTTTTCAAGCGTTCCCAAGTGTGGCTGCCACTTTTCGTTTTGGTGACGGCGGGTATGCTCGGATTGCTCGACGATTATATGAGCGTGCGGGGCAAGGGGACGAACAAGGGCGGAGGAATGCGCTTTGCGTTTCGTTTTTGGTGGTTGTTCGTTATCGCCTGTGCCGGCGCATGGTGGTTTTATTCAAAACTGGGATGGGATCAGATCCATATTCCTGCAGTGGGTGATTTTTCTATCGGCTGGTGGTATATCCCGCTGTTTATTTTTGTCATTCTTTTTTCGGCCATATCTTCCAATGAAACGGATGGATTGGATGGATTGAATGGCGGCGTACTTTTGACAGCGTTCAGCTCATTCACGCTGATCGCCTTTATGCAGAACTGGATGGATTTGGCGGCGCTGTGCGCGGCAATTTCCGGCGCGCTTCTGGCATTCCTCTGGTTCAATATCTATCCGGCGCGCTTTTTTATGGGTGATACCGGCGCCATCGCGCTTGGCACGACGCTCGGCGTAGTGGCAATGTTGACCAATTCAGCCCTCGCGCTGTTCGTTATTGTGTTTATCTACATCCTCGAATCAGGCAGTGTCGCCATCCAGCTGACCAGCAAGAAATTTTTTGGACGCAAGGTTTTTCTCGCGGCGCCGCTCCATCATCATTTCGAAGCCAAGGGTTGGCCGGAACCGAAGATCGTGATGCGAGCGTGGATCTTTACGGCGTTGACGGCGCTTATCGGAGTGATGATAGGCATTCTCGGTATGGGGACCGCCGGTTTTGGCAAGTAAAGGGATTATTATTCAAAAAAGAGCACGTCTATGGAATTGAGAAATATCGACGAAGCTCCATTCGAAAATGCGCGGGTGCTCGTGCGGGTGGATTTCAATGTGGAGCTTGATCAAGTGGCAGAGGTTCAAGAGCACTTCCGTTTTGATATCGCTAAGAAAACCATCGATTACATCGCTTCGTTTTCGGGTGTTAAAATCGCTCTGTTAACGCATTTCGGCCGTCCGACAGGCAAAGACGAGCACTGTTCCGTGAGGCAGATCATTTCCGCCGTGGAGCGGGCACTCGGTCGCACAGTTATTTTTGTGCCTGATTGTATCGGGGAAGCGGTCACGGCGGCGCTCACTACGTTGCCAAAAGATGCGGTGCTGTTGCTCGAAAACGTGCGCTTCTATCCCGGAGAAGAAGCCAACGATGAAGCATTCGCTCAAGCGCTTGCCAAGCCTTTTTCAGCGTTCGTCAATGAGGCTTTTAGTGTCTGTCATCGTGCGCATGCTTCGATGGTCGGCGTACCGAAGCTGTTGCCATCGTACGCGGGACTCCGTTTACTGGAAGAAGTGGAACAGCTTGATCGTATCCGTTTTTCGCCGAAGCACCCCGCTATCGCTCTTATCGGCGGAGCCAAAATCGAAACAAAATTGCCGTTGATCCGGGAGTTTGAAGAAACCTATGATGCTATCCTGGTCGGTGGCAAGGTGGCCAACGAAGCAATCGATAACAAAATAATGTTCTCTGAGAAAGTGCTCCTCCCGAAAGACTTTGTTTCCTCGGAACGTCTCGATATCGGTCCCAATACGGTGGCATACTATACCCAGATCATTAAGATAGCAAAAACAATCGTTTG
>JAHFOM010000036.1 GCA_023261685.1 Candidatus Moraniibacteriota bacterium
TCAATCTCGGACTTAATGATTGCCTAAAACAAGCGCATAGAATACTGAAACCAGGGAAATATTTTTGTCTGGTAATCGGGAATAGATTGGTCAAGCAGGTGCGTATTCCTACGGATTTCATCATCGCTGAATTGGCTGAAAAAATCGGCTTTACGTGCGAGGATATCATCGTCCGCAATATCCCAGGAAAAAGAATGCCCATCAAAAACTCCCCGACGAATATTGTCGGTGCGCTGGAGGAAACAATGAATAAGGAAAGTATCGTTATCTTGAGGAAAAACTAAAGGATTTTCTTGTGAATTTTGAATAAAAGGGGTAAAGATTTTTCTGTCAGACGGAACGCTGAACCGTGATCGTGGGGTTGTCCGGCTTTCACTCCGCTATGGTATACGCCAAGACGGATATCGTATTTTGAATGGGCAAGAAATTTTGTTGGGTCGATTTCTTTCAGAATGTAGGCATCTTTATAATGGAAGTACTCATCCTCGCCAATCTTTTTTGTTTCAGCGCGAACCAGTATTAAGCCATTGCCTATTTTCTCTATCGCCTTTTGTTTCAAAAACGCCAAACGGTAATGACCGAGGAGCTTTCCCTTTTTGAGAATAAGGAGCCGCCCTTGTTTCTCGTCAATGGTAGCTTGAAAACCCATGCTATTCTTTTTGCCATCACTAATTGTCTGATGAAGAATTTTAACCTTGGGAAATTCGGGGTCAGGATAGCCAAAACGCTTGCGAATTTCAGCATTGGTGATACCTTCGGGGCTTTTGGTGAACAGCGTCATCATAGAGATGGTATTCATTCTTTGAGACTTGAGCTCCATCACACCGAAATCCGGCAGGGCGATGTTATTCTCTGTGATCCCCAAATAATCCTCAAGCGTTTTTCCGATGCCAGTGTTGTGTTTGCGATTCGATTTGATCCATCCTTTTGCCGAGAGCTCCTTCAGATCTTTTTTGATTTGAGCCAGTGTCCGTTTCTGCATACGTCTTATATAAGAAATATCCTTTTCGAAAAATTGCGGAAGGGGTGGGATTTGAACCCACGATACCGTTTCCGGTATTACGGTTTTCGAGACCGTCCGATTCAACCGCTCTCGCACCCTTCCATTCTCTTGTTGTACAGGAAAATGGCGACAGAAGCAACATTCATACTTTCGTTTCAGGGGTTTTTGTTGTATAGTGGAAATGCTTGCAAAACAAAATATACAATACCTTTCATATATGAATACATCATCGGCGCCGACGTTCGCTGATCCTTCCGCTATCGTTGACCAGCTCAGTATCGAGCTCGGATGCAAAGTGGCGGATTTCGGTTGTGGTTCGGGGTTTTTTTCTCTGGAGTTTGCTCAGCGCGTCGGTTCCGGGGGTCAGGTCTATGCTTTTGATGTTCTTCCATCAGCATTGGAAGCGGTGACGAGTCGTGCCAAGACGCTCGGCTTGTCCAATGTCATTATCAAGCGCGCCAATCTTGAGAAAGAAAGCGGATCCGGTCTCGCTTCGGAAAGTATGGATTGGGTGGTGATCAAAGACATCCTCTTTCAGAACAAGGATAAGAACGCGATTCTCGGTGAAGTGGCGCGCGTCTTGAAACCGGGCGGGCACGCTATATTGATGGAATGGAATCCCAAGGAGTCACTGGTCGGTCCGGATGCGAATTTACGGGTCAGTCCCGATCAGTTGCGGACGTTGCTGGAAGCGGTTCGTTTGTCGGTTGAGAAGGAGCTTCCTGTTGGAGGATTCCACTATGCCTTTTTGGTGAAAAAATAATTTAGGAGCAGTGCCACACCGCGTATGCCCAGTGGGACAACTTCAAAAAATGGTCACGGACGAGTATACTAAGTACAAGGAGCAAGGATAAATAGAAGAGAAGAGAATATATAATTTTTTCAAACTTCGTGTTCGAAGTAGTACCACTGGGTATGCATTTTTTTTCAAAAAAGAACATCTTATTTCTTATGGCGGTCGTTTGCAGTACCGTCTTCTTGTCCGGCTGTGGTTTCAAATCCTCCGCGCCGGAAAAGTATCTGGTCAGGCTCGAAGTATGGGGGGTATTTGACGACAGCGATGCGTATACGGAGATTTTCAACGACTACCAAAAAATGAACCCGTACATCGGTCAAATTACCTATCGCAAGCTCCCACTCGAAACGTACAAGGAAGACTTATTGAACGCGCTCGCGGCGGGTAAAGGCCCGGATATTTTTATGATTCGCAACGCGTGGCGCGGCTCTTTTGAGGATAAAGTCGTTCCGGCGCCGGATACTTCTGTTACTGAGAAACAATTTCGTGATGCTTTTGTCGATGTGGCGGTGGATGATTTCGTCAGTGATGGCAAGATCTATGGCGTGCCACTGTCTGTTGATTCGCTTGGATTGTATTACAACAAGGATATATTCAATGCTGCCGGCATCACTGGTCCTCCGGTAACCTGGGAGGAATTGCTTCTCGATGTGCAGAAGCTCAACAGCATCGATGGACTCGGCAATGTCAATCAGTCCGCGATCGCGCTCGGCACGGCGTACAATATCAATCGTTCCACGGATATTCTGACGGCGCTGATGTTCCAAATGGGATCCAGTATCAACCAGACCAAAGAGGGGCGAACTGAATTCTCCGATGAAAACAGCCGGCGGGCATTGGATTTCTATACGCAGTTCGCCCGTGTCGGCTCCAATTATTATTCGTGGAATCCGCGCCTCCATTATTCCATCGATGCTTTTTATGAGGGGACGCTCGGTATGATGATCAATTATTCCTACCATTCCGCGACCATCAGACAAAAGAACGCCAAGCTGAATTTCGGAGTGGCACCGTTGCCACAGTTTGCCGGCAGAGCGCCGGTCAATATCGCCAATTACTGGGGATTTGCGGTCGCCAAGAACAAGGTGACGGAAGATGCCGGAACACAGGGAATGTTGAAGAACGCCGTCAAACTGGATGCGGAAACGGAGAATACCCTACGCATTCATGAGGCGTGGCAGCTCTTGAATTATATCGCGCTTCCACACCCAGAAGGAAAAATCACTTTGCGCAATGGTCTCGAGGGGACGATGGCTGACTTTCCGTTGACCAGCGATCCGACAAAAAAGTATCTGGAAAAAACCGGTAAGCCGGCGGCGCGCCGTGATCTGATCGATACGCAAAAAAATGATGTGCTGATCGCGCCGTTCGCGCTCGGCAATCTGATTGCGAAGAATTGGTATCAGGGTAATCCGGAGGCCGTGGAAACTATTTTCGCGGAGATGATCAATGGAGTAAATCTGGGGAGCAAAGCATAGGTGATGCCTTGACGACAGCGAGCAGACGCATCAATGTGCTGAATCGCTAGTGAGCTCTTCGTTGAATGTGACCTTACATCCTATCCTGATACACAATAGTTCAGCCACCAAAAGTAATTTTTTATCTCCATTTCACCACTCATCAGGACTTCTCGGCTAACGAAAAAAGTCGCCCCCATAGAGCGGCGGAGAAGCTTCTTTTTTCGAGCCGAGAGGCCTTCTTCACACAGTGTGAAACGAGAGCCAAAAAATTCTTTTGGCGGCTGGACTGAGGTGAGTACGGGTGTGCTTCAGAATGGAATGTAAGGGGCTTGCATTGACAGGATGAGAATAATGCGGTAAGATGTGTAAGTATTCTAAGGCGTTGTGACGCCTTTTTTCAATGCTACTGAATAAAAAAATCAGATGGAAATCAGAAATATCGCTATCATTGCGCACGTGGATCACGGCAAGACGACCCTGACTGATGCTTTGATGCGCCAGACAGGAATGGTGACGACAGCCGGTGTGTCGATGGATTCGAACGCACTTGAGCAGGAACGTGGTATCACGATCTATGCCAAGAACGCCGCGCTTTTTTGGAAAGATACCAAGATCAATATCGTGGATACGCCGGGTCACGCTGACTTCGGATCGGAAGTGGAGCGCGTGCTCAGATCCATTGACTCTGTGGTATTGGTCGTCGATGCGCAAGAGGGCCCGATGCCCCAGACCCGTTTTGTTTTGAAAAAATCGCTCGAACTGGGACTGAAGCCGATCGTCGTCTTGAACAAGATTGATAAACCTGCCGCTCGTCCGGAAGAAGTGAAAGAAATGGTGTATGAATTATTTTTGGATTTAGGTGCTAACGATGAGCAACTAGATTTTGTCGTAGTTTATGCCATAGCGCGTGAAGGTATGGCGAAACTCACCCTCGAGGAAGAAGGTAAAGATCTCTCTCCGTTACTCGATACTATTCTGGAGAAAGTGCCGGCAGCCACACACGATACGACAAAACTGCTCTCGGCTCAGCCATTTAATCTCGGATATGATAATTTCGTCGGACGATTGGCAATCGCGCGTGTCTATGATGGGAAGCTTAAAGTCGGTGATACGGTATTGATAAGGAATATTGATGGAAAAAATGAGACTGGACGGATCGTGAAACTTTTCACCTTCCGTGGATTGGAGCGCGTGGAAGCCACTGAAGTGGAAGCGGGGGATATCGTGATGATTGCGGGTCTCTCGGGGATCGATATCGGAGATACGATCTGCGTTAATCCGGATCAAGAGCTTCTGCCGGCGATCGCCATCGATGAGCCGACCATTTCGCTCAACTTTCTCGTTAATGACTCGCCTTTTGCCGGCCGTGAGGGGAAGTTCGTCACTAACAAGCAGCTCCGCGAGCGCTTGGCGAAAGAATTGGAAATCAATGTCGGACTGAAAATCGATTTTGCGGATGATCATTACCGAGTCTATGGTCGTGGTGAATTACACGTAGCCATCTTGCTCGAAAATATGCGCCGGGAGGGCTATGAGATGCAGGTGTCCCAACCACAGGTGATTATCAAGGATGTGGACGGCGTGAAATCAGAACCATTCGAGGAAGTGACGGTGGAATGTCCGATGGAAGTGTCCGGTACGGTCATCGAGAAGATGGGCAAGCGCAAGGGAATTATGATGGAAATGAAAGAGGGTTCCGGCGGGTACACGCGGCTGATTTTTGAAGTGCCGACGCGCGGGTTGCTCGGCTACCGCGGCGAATTTATGGTGGACACGCGCGGCGAAGGAACGCTGTATACTCGGGTGCTCGGCTTTCGTCCGTATGTGGGCGATATCAAGAAACGCGATGCCGGATCAATGGTATCGATGGCGACTGGCAAGGCGCTGGCGTTTTCGCTCAACAACCTTCAAGAGCGTGGCGTGCTCTATATCTCTCCCTCGACAGAAGTGTATGAGGGAATGGTGGTCGGCAATGTGACCAAGGGCACCGATATGTCCGTCAATCCGATCAAAGGCAAGGCAATGAGCAATATGCGATCGTCCGGTGCGGATGAAGCGATTCGTCTCGTACCACCGCTCGAAATATCCATCGAGCGCGGCTTGGAAATCATCTTGGATGATGAATACCTAGAGGTTACTCCGAAGAATGTTCGTCTGCGGAAGCAGGCGCTGACGGAAACAGAGCGTGTCCGGACAGGAAGGAAGAAGTAGGGAGGAAAAATCAGGAATTTTTACAAAGTCGTCTACTCCTGTAGGCGACTTTGTGCTATATTGAAAGCAAATAAAAAATACTTTTCCTTATGACTTTTCGTCTGGCGCATCTTTTCTTTTTTGGATTTTTTCTTTTTTCTGTGGCGGGTGTTTTTTCTCCGTTGTCCGCGCAAGCAGCTTTGGTGCCTTGTGGTACCAGTGCCAATCCTGAGCCCTGTACCATCTGCCATATTGCCGTGATGGGTAATGGGATAATTGCCTATGCTTTGCGGATAATGACCTACGTGGGCATCGCCGTCATCGTCGCGATGGCGATTCTCTACATCGTCTCTACGGGGGATGAAGGGATGATGAAAACCGCCAAAAGCGGCATCGTCGCGGCACTGATCGGTTTTGCTATTCTGCTTGGCGCGTGGCTCGCCGTTAGGACGACTTTGCGCATCCTCTCAGCCGAGAATGGTATTGAGGGTTTAATGATAACACCAAGCGGTTTCGGGTTTACTTGTGATACAACTTCTACCACGCAGGTGAGGTAAAGAGAATGTATGCAGGATTTTCTTCACATTGATACGGTGCTGGCGGCAGGTTCTATCACTGATGCGCCGGGCGTTGCATCCATACTGCTCAACATTCTGCAGTTCTTGTTGTCAATCATCGGTATCCTTGGTATAATCGGATTAGTGGTTTCCGGCGTTCTCTATTTTTTTTCCGCGGGAGACCAGAAGCGCATCGCGCTTGCCAAGCGTTCGGCGGTCGGATCAGTCGTTGGCATCATTGTCGCGCTGGGAGCGTTGGTATTGGTGACTCAGCTAGCAGTATTTTTTTCATAAGAGTGGAAACACTTTCAAAACAAAAACACCAGTCAAGAGAAGGATAAAAAACAAAAAACGTTCACCGGTCAAGAAACAGGTGAGCACACTGGAAGGAGGTGAGAAGTATGAAAAAAATAAAACAAGCAGTCTACGCAATTTTTGCTGTTGCTCTCGCTACTGCTCCAACGATGGCAGGCGCTCAGTGGAATTTAGGGAAAAGCAACGCTGGAAGCGCACAGCTTCCACGTGCAACTATTTTCGATATTATCGGGAATACGATGAATTATCTGTTGGCCATTCTTGGATTCATCGGTATTATCGGATTCGTGATTTCCGGTATCCTCTATCTCACCGCCGCTGGCGATGAGACGCAGATAGAAAAAGCCAAGGGTGCTATGATGTATTCCATCATCGGAGTCATCGTTGCTCTTATCGGTTTTGTCGTTATTCAGGCTGTTAACACATGGTTGAACGCAGGAGGTAATATTTAGGTTGTCTCTGATGTTTATCAAACAATCCCGATTTGACGGGATTGTTTTTTTTGGGGAAAAGAGTATTATATCGGTAGGGATAAGAGATACAGGATGAATGATGAGAGATTTGGGAGTAAAGAGAATTAGGAAAAAGGACAGATAAGTGATGCCCGCCTACCATGCCGAAGGCAGATAAACCGTCGAGCCAGGCAAGGTATTCATCTATCATATCTACGGTAGGTAGGCGTGAGAGGTGAGAGAGTAAGAAACAAAAAATAAATATATGTTGCGATTGTTTTTCTTCAGCCTGTTTTTGTTGGGAGCGATTTTCGTGGTTTTTCCTCAGTCAGTATCCGCTCTAGTGACGTGCACTGGAGAGATAAGAGCGGGGGTTTGTTTTCCTACCGATACGGGATTGTCTTCTCAGCCTGTCGGTGACCTCTTGATGAAGCTGATGAATTGGCTCTTGGCTCTTGTCGGTATCATCGCTATCATCGCTTTCATCATTTCCGGTCTGCAGTATTTTCTGGCGGCTGGGGATGAAAAAATGGCAGAAACCGCCAAGCGCAATATGGAATATGCGGTTATTGGAATCATCGTAGCGCTCTCCGGACTCGTCATCATCACTGCTATTGATCAGGCTCTCAACGGCACTCTCTATATGGGGACTCCGTAAGCAATAAATTCTTTCTATGCCCACTTTTTTGAAAAATTTTTTTCGTAACAAGTTCTCACTCATTTTTTTTGCAGTGTTCTTTGTCGTGGGGGGAGGTTTTTTTACTTTGTCTTCCGTCCAAGCTACCAATCATATTTCTTCAAGAAGTACTTGTGAGGCGGAGGCAGGAAGGTGTGAATCTGCTTGTCAATCCGGACGGACATCAATTGGAACCTGTGGCAGTAGCCTCCAGTGTTGTAAATTAGCGACTGCCCCGACTGCCACTCCTACTGTTCCCTGTAGTGGTCGATGTAGAGGTATTTGTGATACCATAACAGAAATTAGTGATACTACAGGCAGCTGTCCATTAGGGGGCGGCGTCCAATGTTGTATAACAAGAGGAGCATCGACGTCAGCTGCAGCTGCCGCAGCAAGCGCTGTAGGTGGAGTGTGTTCTGGTGGTACTTGCAGATCAGGATCGTGCAGTTCGGGGGAAACACCAAACGGGAGTTGTACAACTATAAGCGGGGGAACCTGTTGTATGCCAGGAGGAGTTACCACTTCTAACTCCACCCCAATTACTTTTACCAATCCATTGCAATATGACACTGTAGAGGGAGTATTGGATAGTATCCTCGATACGCTTCGCGGTATCATCGTGATCCTCTCCCTCGTTTTTATCGTCATTGGCGCCATCCTCTACATCACTTCCGCAGGCAATGACAAACAGATGACGATGGCCAAGGGTGCTATCACGGCTGCGATGATCGGCCTCGCTATCGGCCTCGCTGCGCCGTCATTCCTGAAAGAAATCGGTACGGTGCTTGGTTGGGATGCCTCGGTCAATCAGGATGCGCTCGTAGGGGCGAAGACGCTTTCACAAATCGCCCGTAATGTACTCGACTTCCTCCTTTCTATTGTTGGAGTACTGGCTATCATTATGCTCGTCGTAGGTGGGATAATGTACCTGACCGCTGCCGGCAACGAGGATCAGCTGGATTCCGGCAAGAAGATCGTCAAATATTCCATCATCGGTATCGCTGTCGCGCTGGCATCTCTCGTTATTGTCAGCCAGATTGCGACATTCTTTGGGTAGAAAAATTTTGAGAAAAAGAAAAAGCGACCGATGAGTATTATCATCGGTCGTCATTTTTGGTTACGTTGGACGCTTTTACTTAAACGCAATCTGGATTACTTGTGGCGGAATTTTCCGTCCAAGAGCCCTACTTGTGAAAGCTAAAGTTACCGTCACGCGCCCCGTGTTATCAACATCGAAGCTTTCATTCGGAAGTG
>JAHFOM010000037.1 GCA_023261685.1 Candidatus Moraniibacteriota bacterium
GCCGACTCCTTTCGCAGAGGATTTTTTTCAGGAGGTCGCTGTCCGCACGCTCGAGGAATGTGACTTTTCTTTTTTACGGGGAAAGGAAGTCAGGCTGAATGTCGTTTCGGTTTCTTCGGAGAAGATGCGCGAATTGAATCGGACGTATCGTGACAAAGATGCGGCGACGGACATCCTTTCTTTTGCGGAGTATGAAGATCAGGAAGCATTGGCTGAAGCGAGAGAAAGGGATATATTTCTAGGAGAGCTGTTCTTCTCCTCGGCATTCATTATGGATGCGGCCAAAGAAGACGGCGTGACGTTTGAACGCGAAATGGTGTATATTTTTTCTCACGGAGTATTGCATCTGGTGGGATTCGATCATGAGGAAGCGATGTTTGCCATCCAGGAAAGAGTGACTGATTTTCTGTGATACTGGAAATTATTAACGACATAATCCTATGCACCGATATCTCCGCAGTTTCATATACGCCTTGAGAGGCATCGGTTTTGCCCTGAAGAGCGAAAAAAATTTCCGGTTCGAAATCGTGACTGCTGTCGTAGCGGTTATTGCCGGGCTTCTTTTGCCACTTTCTGCGCTGGAACGTTCTCTCATCTTTCTGTCTATTGCCTTGGTGCTGGTGCTTGAGCTTGTCAATACGGCCTTTGAGCGGGTAATGGATATTTTGAAGCCGCGTATTCATCCGTACGCTCGCGTCATCAAGGATATGATGGCCGGAGCGGTGTTGCTCACCACGCTGACGGCTATCGCTATCGGCATCACTATTTTTTTGCCCCATATTTTGATCGTGTTCGGTTTTTAGTATCTGTCTCCGATAATGCTTTTCTTTGTGTTTTTAGTCTTTCAGGGTATACTATAGGGAACGAACTCTGCTTTTTTAAGAGAGCTCCTTGTTGAATTTTGATTTTTTTGTGTGCGTATGTCGAAAGGACATTTGTATGTCGGCCTGGATATCGGTTCCGCTGAAATCCGCGCGGTCATCGCAGAGGAGATTTCCGTTGAAGAACCGCTTCGTGTCATCGGTGTCGGAGTGGCACCATCTTTGGGTATGCGCCGAGGCATCGTCGCGGACACGAACAATGTCGCGAAGGCCTGTAATAGCGCTCTAGAGCAAGCTGAGCGGATGGCAGGTCATCCGGCAGAAAGTTTGGTCGCCAGCGTCAGCGGCACGGAAATTTTCTGTCAGAACGCTCTCGGAGTGATCGCTGTCGGACGCGCTGACGGAGAAGTCTCTGAGGATGATGTTGCCCGCGTGCTCGAGGAAGTGCAGGCGCGTCTCGCAATGCCACTTAATCGGGAAATCATTCACGTTATTCCCAAGGACTATCGGTTGGATGATCAGAAGAACATCAAGGATCCTATTGGTATGCGCGGCGTGCGTCTGGAAATGAACGCGCTGGTGATCAGTGGCAGTATGTCACATCTGAAAAACCTTTCCCGCAGTCTCGAGATTGCCGGTACGAGTGCTGAGAGCTTCGTAGTCGAGCCGCTGGCGTCTGCCGAGGCCGTTCTTTCTACCAGACAAAAGGAACTTGGTACGGCGCTCATCAATATCGGCGGGAGCACGACATCGCTGGCGGTCTTTGAAGATGGGGATCTCATCCATCTGGCTATCCTGCCGGTCGGCAGCAGTCACATCACCAACGACATTGCTATCGGCTTGCGTACATCGATCGATGTCGCCGAAGCCGTCAAGCTCCAGTTTGGTAGCGCGGTGCCCGATGAGGTCGGCAAGAAAGAGGAAATTGATCTGAGTATTTTTGACGCTCAGGAAGATGTGCTGGTATCGCAGCGACACGTTGCCGAAATTATCGAGGCGCGTTTTGAGGAGATTCTCTCTTTTGTCAATACGGAATTGAAAAATATTGGGCGCGAAGGATTGCTTCCTGGTGGTGTGGTCTTGACCGGTGGTGGAGCGCTTCTCCCGGGTGCTACCGAGCTGGCAAAAAAAATATTGCGCCTGCCGGTGCAGATAGGGTATCCGAAATCGCTCGGAGGTATTCTGGATCAAGTGGATACGCCTCAATTCTCGACGGCTATCGGTCTCTTGCTTTTGGCTCAATCGAATCATTCGCATAAGAATGCTTTTTCTTCTAGCGGATTGCTCCGTATCTTCCCGGAAAGTATTCATGCTATACTGAAAAAAACAGAACGCTGGCTGAAACAGTTCTTGCCTTAGCGGTCCAGTTTCAAAAAACCAATACAGATATACAGTCTCTGACCCTTGCGGAAAATGGCTTTTTCCTGCTCTTTTTTGTTACCTTGACACGTTTTCTCGCGTTATGATAGAGTGAAACATCAAGAAACTTTTTCTGAGAGCGGGGTTTCGGGATAATAATCTATGAGGGATCGGTCAATCATTTCATCAACCTTTTTAAAGGGGACATATATGGCGGAAATCAAACCTGATATCGAGACGTTTGCGAAGATCAAGGTGGTTGGTGTGGGAGGTTCCGGTGGCAATGGTATCACCCGGATGATCGATGCCAAAATCAAAGGCGTTGAGTTTGTCGCTATCAATACTGATGCGCAAGCACTGCATAATTCCAAGGCTCAGGAAAAGATTCACATCGGAAAGAATTTGACGAAAGGACTCGGTGCCGGTATGAATCCGGAGATCGGGCGTCAAGCCGCTGAAGAGAATCGCGATGAAATCCAAGAGGTGTTGAAGGGTGCCGATATGGTATTCGTCACCTGCGGATTGGGTGGTGGGACCGGTTCCGGAGCTGCTCCGATTGTTGCCGAAACCGCCAAGGAGCTTGGCGCGCTGACCGTCGGTGTCGTCACCAAGCCATTCGCTTTCGAGGGTTCTCAGCGGCGCGCTATCGCCGAGGAAGCGTTGGAAAATCTTCGTGATCGCGTCGATACGCTGATTACTATCCCCAATGATAAACTGCTCTCCATCATCGATCGCAAGACGACACTCGTGAATGCTTTTCGGATTGTCGATGATGTGCTTCGTCAGGGTGTTCAGGGCATTTCCGATCTCATTACCAAGCCGGGTATCGTCAATGTCGACTTTGCCGATGTGCGCGCCATTATGGAAGACAGCGGCAGTGCCTTGATGGGCATCGGTATCGCCGCCGGAGACAACCGCGCGACCGAAGCCGCCAAGGCCGCTATCAATAGTCCTCTGCTTGAGCTGTCTATCGATGGTGCCAAAGGTGTCTTGTTTAATATCTCCGGTTCCAGTGATCTGACGATGCTCGAGATCAACGAGGCTGCCGGCATCATTACCGAAAATATCGATCCGAACGCCAAGGTGATTTTTGGAGCAGTGACAGATGATCAGATCCGCAAGGGTGAAATTCAGATTACGGTGGTGGCGACTGGTTTCGATATAGCCCGAGTCAAAGAGCCTCCCGTCGGATTGATTACCAACCGGGTGCCGACACCAGTTGCTCGGCCGCGTTTCACTCCTCCTCATAATACGAGTGAAGAAGTTTTTTCAGAAGACGTGTTTGATGAGGCCATCAGTTTTCCCAGTCGCGCTATCGAACAGCCGGTGATGATCATCGATGAAAAAATTCAGCCCCGCCCGGTAACTTCTCGTAATGAATCCAAGGAGCTGGTTGAGGAAGAAGATCTCGAAATTCCCGCTTTTATTCGTCGCAAAATGAAAAAGTAGCGATGCTTGGAATGTGCCGCCCTGTGACAAGTTCAGGGCGGTTTTCTTTTGCGAAAAACCAGAGCGGTGTATACTGTCAGTATGAGATGCAAGATGCATGATGAATGATGCATGATGAAGAAATTTTTTATCTTGTATTTCGCTTATCCTTTATCCCTTATCCATTATCTTCCGTATGCGTTGCCCATTTTGTAATTATGAGGACACTAAGGTGGTCGACTCGCGCGAGACGCAGGAGGGTCGGGTTATCCGCCGGCGCCGCGAATGCGGGAAGTGTCAGGCGCGTTTCAGCACCTATGAGGAGGTGGAGATTTTCCGTCTGTTAATCGTGAAAAAAGATGGACGCAAGGAAGAATATGATCGGAGTAAGATAGAGAAAGGTCTCCGGCGAGCCTTTGAAAAACGACCGGGAGCGGAAGAAAAAATCGAGAGGATACTCGGAGAAATAGAATATGCTTTGCACGAGAAGCATCTGAACGAGATACTCAGTCGCGAGATCGGCAGTCTCATTATGGAGAAACTCAAAGAGGCCGACGAGGTAGCGTATATCCGTTTTGCCAGCGTCTATAAATCTTTCGGCAGCGCCAAGAGTTTCAGAAAGGCTCTGGAGAGACTCGGGTGAGTATGCGTATGCAGAAGGATCAGATTTTTCTTACTGCTTGTCTCGGATATCTTGTAGGAGTCTTCGCGGGCTCTTTTTTTGTTGCGCTTTGGTGGATCGCGCCTCTTCTTTTTGCTGTCTTGGTCGCGCTCTGTTTCGTGTTCCCGCGCAAAAATACTTTTTTCTCGGTATTTTTTCTCGCCTTGTTTTTGCTTGGAATACTTTCTGCGGAAAACGCTTTGAATCGGTTTCGTGAAGAAAATATGCATGCCGGAGAAGTGTCTGGCACCGCGCGCGTCGTCAATGATCCGGAAGAGAGGGATGCGTATCGCCGTGTGCTCATCCGGATGGAATCGTGCGATTATGAACCGTGTCCGCAGGAAAAAATCCTCTGGCAAGCACCACGGATAGGAACAATCGTTTCCGGAGCACGCGTCGTTTTTTCTTGCGCTCTTGAAATACCAGAGAACTTTGATGCAAGATTTGATTATCGGATGTTTCTCGCCAAGGACGACATCGGATATATCTGTCAGAGAGCGACGCATACGGAAGTGCTCGCCGAGGATGGGCGCGCGCGTCTGACGAGGATGTTTTTCATACCGAAGCGGATATTGGAAAGCGCGCTTGCGGGCAGCCTGCCTCAACCAGAAGCCGGACTGGCGGAGGGTCTGCTTCTCGGAGGCGATAATCGTCTGCCGGAAACACTGAAACAAGCATTCATCAAAACCGGGCTTTCGCATATCGTTGCGATTTCCGGATACAATATCGCTCTTATCGCGCAGGCATTCGTCATACTTAGTATCGGGATAGGGCTGTGGCGCAGGCAAGCCCTCTGGTTCGCTGCGGCTGCTATCATACTGTTTATCCTTCTGGTCGGCGCTCCAGCATCAGCCATCCGGGCCGGCATTATGGCACTGACGGTTTTTATGGCGCTTTTTTTCGGACGCCTTTCACAGTCCGTCAATATGCTGATGGCAGCAGCCGTACTGATGCTTTTTTTCCAGCCGCTTCTCCTGCGCTATGACGCTGGTTTCCAACTTTCATTTCTTGCGACACTCGCCATCGTCCTCGCTTTTCCGATAATTAGCCATTTCATTCACGGTACATTCTTTGGGAAAAGCTTTTTGGAGATAACCCTTCTTACGTTTTCGGTTGAATTGTTTATCGTTCCGCTTCTTCTCTATCAGTTTCAGATTTTCTCACCGTTTGCCCTTCTGGCGAATGCTGTGCTGTTGCCGCTTGTTCCGTATGCAATGGCAGGAGCATTCATTTCAGGGGTTACTTTCTTCATACTTCCGGGGCTGCACCTATTGCCGTCAGTTTTCGCGTATGTTTGTCTGCGTGGCATCACGTCTGTCGTGGAGTGGATCAGTACATGGCCGGGTGCGTCTGTCGAGCTGACAATCGGTGCACCAATGATGCTCTTCTGGTATGGTATGCTCTTCTTTGTTATTGTGCGAGTGAAACACTCTATGCGGAAAAAATATGTCCGAGCGGAAAATATATAGCAGTCTCTTCGCCGGGTTCGTTTTCGTGATATCGTTCGCGGGGCTTCTCTTTTGGTGGCAGGCGTATCAGGAAACGACGACCGTGACGTTTCTCACTGTCGGTGAGGGCGATGCCATCCTTATCGCGCAGGGATCCAATCAAGTGCTTATTGATGGCGGACGGAGCGGCAAGGACCTGCTCGCGCGTCTCGGACGACAGATGCCTTTCTGGGATCGAACGGTAGAAACCGTCATCGCCACTCATCCTGACGCGGATCATATCGGCGGCTTTTCGATGCTTCTCGAGTCATATAAGGTGTCTCTTTTTTTGTACACCGGAGCGGAAAGCGACACTGAGACGTTTGCGTTGCTCGAACAGTCTCTCGCGAAACACCATACTGAGAGAGCCAAGATATTTCGCGGCGGACGAATTCAATTTCCGTATGGAGGGGAGCTCGCTATCGAATATCCAGTGACAGCGTTGTCTCGGGAAATGAAAGAAACGAACGCCGGCAGCATTGTCGCGCGCTTCACGTTCGGTGAAACCGAAATCTTATTCACGGGGGATTTACCGAATGAAGAACAAGTCCTTCCTGATATATTACCGGTGGATGTGTTGAAGGTGGCGCATCACGGTTCTAAATATTCCACCAGTGCCATTTTTCTCGATCGTTTGCAGCCGAAAGAATCTGTCATTTCCGTCGGTAAGAATAGCTATGGGCATCCCAGTCCTGATGTTTTGGGGCGCTTAGGAGAGCGTGGCATTCGTATCTGGCGGACGGACACGGATGGGGATGTAGTGTATCGATGTACTCGTGAGAGGACAGGGTGTTTCCATCAATGACGGCTGAACTATTACATACAAAAATGGAGTGTAAGAGCCAAACTTGTCAGAGGAGCTGCTTTGTGTTATACTCGTCAGTGGAATTAGTGGAAGAATAATTGATCTTGTAATGTGAAGAGTTATGATAGAACATCTGAAGCATCCGAAAAAAGAACGCTCGCTGGTGATCATCAAGCCGGACGGGGTTCAGCGTGCGTTGATAGGCGATATCGTCACACGTTTTGAGCGTACCGGACTGAAATTTATCGCGATGAAGCTCTTGGTGCCCAAGGCCGAGCAGTGCTGGGCGCACTACAATAAAGATGAGGAATGGTTTCTGAAAAAGGGTGCTCGCGTGGCAGAGGATCGCAAAACTCACGGAATGCCCGTTGAAAAAGAGGTGATCGAATACGGTAAGGACATTATCCAGTCGAACGTTGATTTTTTTACCTCGGGTCCGGTGCTGGCATTTGTCATCGAGGGCAATCAGTCCGTGGCTATCGTGAAAAAAATCGTCGGCGGTACCGAACCGACAACGTCTGATGTCGGAACGATCCGGGGTGATTTGACCGTGGATTCTTACGCGCTCTCGAGTCTTGATAATCGCGCCGTGCGCAACCTCGTTCATTGTTCGGATAGTCCGGAGGAAGCGGAACGCGAGATTCCGATCTGGTTTGAAAAAAACGAGCTGGTCGCGTACCGGTTGGTCGGGGAGCAGATTCTCTACGACGTAAATCTTGATGGTATTTTGGAGTGATTTCCAATAGCAGCATGTTCTTGATATTGTTTCCCGCCCCGATTTTTCGGGGCTATTTTTTATCCACTCTACGGAGCGAGCATAGTTGCTTGCTAAAAAAATAAGGAGATGCTCTAATAGGAAGGTTCAATGCTCAGAGAATGGAGGGAAAAAAATGAG
The DNA here is from genome assembly GCA_023261685.1 of Candidatus Moraniibacteriota bacterium. Classification (GTDB taxonomy): domain Bacteria; phylum Patescibacteriota; class Minisyncoccia; order Moranbacterales; family UBA1568; genus UBA1568. The sequence continues at coordinate 7,457 of JAHFOM010000037.1, forward strand.
CGATGACGATGATCTTAAGCGCGGTATAAGTAATATGGCGCTGGTAAAATCTTTTGACGTTGGTATTGGGGATCCGTTGATGGTGAATTCTAATCTGCAATCACCTCCCAGAAAGGGGTCACGTAGAGATCGACGACAAGAGAAGGCAAAAAGAAAAAAACAGCAAAGGGAAGAAGAATCATAGCCGTCAACGGACGGTATCAAAAGGGGCTTCCAACGCGGAGCCCCTTTCAACTTTTTTCTTTTCAGCAGATCGCTTACTGTGCTTTGGCAAGTGTGCGGAGGGCACGCGTGGAAAGACGGAATTTCATTCCGCTGATGCGCTTGGTCTGCAGATTGATCTTGAATGTCCGCCGGGTGGCGATATTGGAGTGACTGCGGGAATTGCCCGTTGCGGTTCCGCGTCCGGTCAGTTGGCATACTCGACTCATAGAATTCTCCTTGAACAGTTATAGAAATCAGGGTATCATACCTTTATCACCTTGGCAAGGCACGTCGTTTACGAACGACTGTGCCAAGGCAGATGCTACCGTTTAAGAACAAGAGGTGATTTTTTTCAAAAAAATATGGGCAATGAAATAGTTTTGATAGGTTTTTATCTCCTAACACTGGTCTACTCCGTCATCATTCACGAGGTGTCGCACGGGGTGGTGGCACTCTGGCTCGGCGATCTGACAGCCAAATATGCCGATCGGATCAATCTGAATCCGCTCAAGCATATCGATCCCTTCGGTTCGGTTATTTTGCCGATACTTTTGGTTATGAGTACGGGTTTTGCATTCGGTTGGGCGAAACCGGTACCCTACAACCCCTACAATCTGCGCAATCAGAAGTGGGGACCGACACTGGTAGCACTCGCCGGTCCGGGGTCCAATTTTCTGTTGGCGTTCATTGCTGCTCTGATCGCCAAGTTGCTTCCGCTGACTCTTTTGAATAAGACGGATATTCTGGAGCGTTTCATCGGTATTATCAGCGGCCGGGGAGATTTTGTCGAACGTTTCGGCCTTTTTGCCGATGCGTTAGCCGGGTCGCTTCCCAGCATAGTATTTGGATTGCTCCTCTTGGTAATTTTCTGGAATGTCGTACTCGCCTGTTTCAATCTCTTGCCCGTGCCGCCGCTTGATGGCTCGAAACTGCTCTACGCCCTCGTGCCTCTCAGTGAACGAACGGTGTTCTTTCTTGAACAATACAGCATCTTTCTTTT